>NZ_JBEWYL010000003.1:0-265698 GCF_041477405.1 Candidatus Rickettsia barbarica
CAATAACGACTCAGTATCCACACAACAATGCCAAGTGGGAATGACATAGAACAAGAACAGTCCGGTACTAAGATTTTACGTACATTCCTTTTTATTGCAAAAGATAAGTATAATAGGGCTTTTTTTTAATCTTTATTAATCGTTATTAAGCTCTCGCGGCATTTAGATTTATAATTGAGATTAATATGAATTTCAGCTTTCTCACAATGATTATCTTTATTAATGACAATTTTTTGTCCGTAGTTGGTTAAAAAATATTATTCTCTAAAGGTAACACCATACTATCTTTTTGTCCAAACCAATTAGCCCAGTAAGTTCTATTGAAAGCAGGTATTTTATCAGCATGTATTACTAGTTTTTTTTCTCTATCTTTAACGCCTACCGCCATATGATTTGCATCAAATATTAATTCCGGCTTTGGGGAGTAGGACATAAATTGAAATTATATGCCAAATAATTTGAAAGATTTAATAAAAATCTTGTAGTAAGGAAAATAATCATCACAACTAAAGATAGATGCAATCCTGAAACACAAAGCACGTGTGATATACCGGTTTTGCCTCATATCCTGCATTATTTGCCTGTTTAAACCTTTTGTCTTGCCAAGTAATATTGCAGCTGCAAAATTCCCTTTATCTTTTCTATTAAATTATTATAAATATAGGAACGCACTCTATAAATAAAACTATCAAAATTTGTTTCATTACGTTCTATAATTTGCGGCTCAGACATCGCATAGTCGTTTGCTCCAATATCCGATAGATAAGCGTAAAAACCAAAATCATAACCCTCGGGTAGTATACTATTTTGCGGCTTATAGAGCTTAGCAAGCAAAGTAATTCGGTTATTTACCCTAATTTCTTGTATATATTTTTTCGGTATACTAATTTTTTAACTTTTTGTAAGTTACGATTAATTTTTTCTATCTTTATGCGACTTAATACTACTTATCCTCCTATAATAGTCGGTTTTATCGATTCTATTTTACCTCTAATTTTAGTGATGATAGCTTTATAAAGCATTTTGCTATATAAATTTGTTACACGATATTTAGAGATGAATATGCCAAAAATAAAAGCAATAATCATTCAGTAAGTAAACTGTAAAAATATATTAGAATTTCTAGTAAAGGTTAATATTAAAAAACACAAAAAATGAAAAAAATTGTTGTAAATGAAAGCTCAAAATCAAGCGAAAAATAAACAATAATACCGTAAATAAAACTAACAAAATACCAAATATTTAAATTATTATACTCTGTTTCCAAAGTTATTTTAAAATATCTCAGTGTTTTCTATCAAAAGTTAAAAATCATTATACGTTATATCTGTTATATTTTCAATAATTAAAACAAAATTCTCTTATAATTATAAGTTAAGATAAATTAACTTATATATTGCTTTTTATTAACTTATTTGTTATAATGCCCAACGTTATGTATATGAAATTTTAATTTAAATTGAGATATTTGTAATGAATAAGTTAACAGAACAACATTTACATTTACTAAAAAAATCAAGATTTTTAAAATATTCTCTGCTTGCCTCTATTTCAGTAGGAACTGCAATACCTTTTGAGGGTATGGCGATGAGTAAAGAAGCATTTCGTATCGATCTCAGTAATAAATTGTTGAATCACGTGTCACAATTAAACGGACACAAAGATACGACAAGTACCCCGCAACAACAGGCAGTGCAATCTAGCTCACAGGTTAAATCAGAAGTTCCTCCGAAGCCGACATTTGTACCGTTGCCTATAAAAAAAAGCAGTACTGAAATTGTAGCAGGAAGGGTAAGTAATATATCACGAGTTAATGAGATGATAGGAATCAAGTTAGCTGAAGTAACACAGGCTATTAAAGATACCACAGATAAAAAAGATAAAAAACGATTGCAGAAGTTGTATACGCAGCTAACTTCAACACAAGAAACAACAGAAAAACTCAAGTCAAAAGTTGAAGAGATAGAAACAAAAATCAAAATAGGTGAAAATAAAGATGAAATAAAGAAACTTAAAGAAAAGTTAACAAGTAAAAACAATAAAGCAGATAGATTATTTCAGAAAATAGAAAAAATAGATATTCCAGCAAATAAAGTTTCGATAAAATCGCAGGAAACAGTTCCGGTTACAACGGCATCAACCGAAGTTAGTGCGTTTCAAGCACAGCAAGCAAGAATTAATGAGGCTCGGCAAAGTGTATTTAATAAAAATAAATCAAGCGGAGCTAATGCAAGAAAAAGTAGTGCTGGAACAAAAGGAGAAAAGAAAAAACAAGAAGCACAAAAGCAGTTATTAGAAATAAAGAAACAAGAAAAAGCTATAAAAACGGCATCAGATAAAGCTAAAGAAGTAGCTGCTAGTGCGAAAAAAGAAACAAGTAGAACGGTATTACGAGCCATGCAAGATAAAATGAATGGTGATTCTGAACAATTAAATAAGATAGAGGAAAATCTAAAGTTATTAACTCCTGTTGTTTATAATAGTTCTACCGGTCCTACTTATAAGCAGTTGCCAAAAGCAAAGCCAACTATACCATTAAGTCAGGGGGTTCAGAGAATTTTAGGTGAACAACCAGAGGATGAAGGGAGGTACTTAGTGCCAATAAAAGTTCAGCAGCAACCTTATCAAGAAATAGAGGACCCTATTCCAAGTCATTCAAAAGATATTTATGAGGATAAGGTTTCACAATACATTAATTATTTGAATAGCATACAGCCAAATCAGTCAAATCAAGCTCAAATAGATAGTGTAATAGATAGTTTAGCAACAGAAATGAGAAAGTTTAGTGCGGATCAATTTAGTCAAAAATTAGGTGCGATTGCACATCTTGCCAGTATAAAGACATATGAAGATTTGTTCGAGAAGTTATATGAAATTCAGCAAGCTAAAATTCTAGACACTCAAAAAGTATATGAGCAAGCGGAAATATCTCAGTCTTATGCAGAGTATGAAGAGAATTCAAGAAAAAGCAGTACTCCAGTATTATCACGCTCGTCTTCAGCTAAAAGTGTAAATTTTGAAGAAAAATCAGCATTATTACAAACCACAACTACAGATGAAAGCTTGAGATCTGACAACAATTGGAAAAATTCTGCACCATATTCTTCAAGTCCAAAGCTTGATAAAAGAGGATTAGAATATTTAGATTTAGCTGGCGACGCGTTCGTTCAGAATCTAAAACAACCTGATACGTTAACCATAGAAACTCTTGGTTTAATAACGCCAACACAAAATACAACTGTTGCTAGAAGTGACTCATCGAGGAAAAATAATGTAAGCAGAGCAGATAAACACTTTAATAATATAGAAATAGATGTAGATGTTGGATTTAATCCAAATGGGGGAAATAGTCATTCTATGCCGACTGCTAATATGGATAGCTTACCAAAAAATTTAGCTGTAACCCCACCTATAAATGTAGGGTCACTATATAACTCTCCGCAAGCTCAACAATTTCGAGAAGATCATAAAAATATTATAATAAATGATAGATCACAAGGTAGACTAAATTTGGTTGATAGTACTATTAAAAAAGGTACACAGCCATTATCTAATTTATCTACTATACATGAGTCGGTTAGTTATGAGAATTTAGCATCAGAAACAATATATAAGACAGAGCAACCTAAGCCATCTATAAGTTACACGAATACTAGTAAACGAAAATTACCTATACCATTATTCAGAAGTGCCGAGCTTGACAAGAAATTAGAGTATTTGGATTTAGAAGATAAACTATTAGAAGTAGAGGCAGCTAGAATAGTTCAGGAAAAACAAACTATTGCCAAATTGAATCAATATCAAGATTCAGAAAACCTAGAATTTAAGCGGTTAGCTATGGAAGCACTAGACTTATCTTCAAAAGAATCACAATTAAAACAAAAAAGGAAAGCCATAGAAGCAGAATTTTCTTTAAATGAAAAGTCTTCAAGCACAGATGTATCAATATTACGTTCCTGTTCAATTGATGACATAAGCGGTGTACTTAGTGATGCAGAATCAAATCTATCCCGTTCACCTTCGGTTAGTGGCTTAGAGGATTTAAATAATTCTAATGTTATGCAATTAGGGGAATTAAAATCTAAACATGAAAAAATAGCCAATGAAAAAATAGCCAATGATTATAATAAGGAATTGGAGTTAGATACTTTAAATAAAGAAAAGATTTTGTTAGAAGGGAAGATAAAGCATCTAGATACTGAATCTAAACCTAAGGTAACTGAGAGTAAGCCGGTATTTTCATGTTCATCTTCAGTTGGTAGCATAAACAGCTTCTCTAATGATGATGATTTGAGTAGTCGTGATGTTGTAACTCCGGTAGATACTCTAAATATAGAAATTAATAAAGATTATGTAGATACCTATATAAGAGTATTAAGCAATAAAATACAAAAAATAGAAGAATTGTCTGGCTCAAATTCTAGAAGTGAGGAACTTAATCATATTAAAGAAGCAATGGCTTATATAAGTAATCGTATACAGGATGTAGAGGAATTAGATGAAAAAATGCTTTTAGCAATAAATGCACAATTACAAGAACATGATGAAAAAATTTCTTCGTTACTTCGCGAAGGAGCTATAGATATTCTTGCTCAGTTATTGCTACAAGAAATGTTAGTGTCGGATGGTAAATCAGAATCTACCTTACCTGCAGGAGATGAAGAACAAGAAGATACAGAAGTAAGTAGACAATTATCTTCATTACCTGCACTTGCATCAAGTAATGAGAGTGCATTAGCATTAAGTGACGATAGAGAAAAGGAATGTTTAGTATTAGGCGATAGTAGCGAAGATGAAGAAAGTTATGATTCAGAGTTTGAAGAGGAAGAAGAAACAATAGGGCAATTATCCGATTCCGATGGGGGTAATCTTAAAATAACGGAAGTTGATATGGTTATTCCTCTTGAACAGGAAGCAAAAAAAGAAATGCAAACGCAAATTTCAGAAAACGCTCCTACTTTAAATCAAGTGAAAGTTGTTAATACTATTGTAAATAATATGATTCGTAACAGATTAGATGCATCTATGAATATGTCTAATAATATGGTATCAGTGGGAGCCGGTGATGAAGAAGAGTCTCATATAAAAAGAGGTTTGTGGATGCGTGGTATGTACGGCACTAGTAATCATGGACGCGTTGAGAATATGACCGGTTATAGAGGTACTAACAAAGGTGCTACTATCGGGTTCGATGCTGAAATCGACAATAATATCGTAGGTATAGCTTATAGTAATGTTCATTCAGTATTTAAATTTAAAAATAGTAAAAATAATGATAAAGAACTTATTAATAGTCATGTGGTTTCTATTTACGGACAAAAAGAATTACCGAAGAATTTTGCACTACAAGCTTTAGTATCTGCTTCTAAAAACTTTATTAAAGATAAAACAACTTATTCATATGGTGATACTAAAATTAAAAGTAATGTAACACATCGTAATCATAGTTATAATGTGGAAGCATTACTGCATTATAATTATCTTTTGCAGAGCAGGTTCGTTATTACCCCGAATATCGGCTTAAGATACGGGAAGTCACGAGACGGGGTATATAATGAAACCGGTGTTAACGTACAAGAAATAGCTCTTACAATGAAAGAGAATAATATATTGTCCGGAATTGTCGGTATTAAAGTCACAGTACCTTTAAAAGACGCTCTAAAATTTAATAATTTAGGTCTAACATTCCAAGGAGCGGTAGAACATAATTTTAAAGAGACAACCCAAAGAATAAATAGAGTTGTTAAAATATTTGATAATACATTCAAACATAATTATCTAATACCGAAGCAACCGAAAACATCCTATAATTTAGGAACGGGTATTATAGGCAGTATCAAAAATACTACTATTTCGTTGGATTATAATTATTATCTAAATAAACATTATAGAAGTCATCAAGGTAGTGTTAAGCTTAAGGTAAACCTATAATTTTTATACTTGCAATATTTGCAAAGGTGTTATATAAAACTTCTAACTTAATGTCATGCTGTGGTCATAGCCACGGTATGACTAACTATAGTGCTTACTTTAAAATTAAGGCCCCTTCGTCTAGCGGTTAGGACACCACCCTTTCACGGTGGGAACACGGGTTCAAGTCCCGTAGGGGTCACCATTCTATATTTTCCTATAATATAAGATCTTAAATAATCAAAACTATAAAGCACCACCCTACCGACTTTATCCATGGGTTATTTAGTTTACGTGCTTATATGGATTCTACGGAAAATTATATTGTAGAGTTTGCTGTAGAAAAAGAAAATAATGAAAAGGTCAAAACCCGAAATGAACAATTAAAAGACTGGAGCCTGAAATAGGTAGATATTACGCAGTAGCATATGTAAATGAAAAAGTAAAACAAATTGTACTTACCTATCGAGGTACTACATTTGAAAAATTAGATTTGCTCAAAACTAATTCACCGTTTAAAGCTCATTTTAAAAGTATTTTAGGTGGACAGATAGTGGCACAGCGGCCGCATATGAAGCTACAAAGGAGATTACCAAATATGCTGAAGAGAATAATTATAATTTATCTTTCACAGGTCATTCTTTAGGTGTATGGCTCGCAGAGCTTAGTGTATATTTTGCTCATAGAGATTTTCATTATCCAAAAGCAAAGGTAATCACATTCGATAGCCCGGATTTAGCTACAGAAAATCTTTAGCCGCAGATGTATAGCCATGAAACTTACCTTTGATGTAAAAATTTTAAATATAACAACTTATTTATCAGCTCCAAATTTTGTAAATGTCTGTAATCCGCATATTAATAAAAGCACTTGATATTTATTACCCTTAGCAAGTAATCTAATATATAAAAATGCTACTGCAACGACATTTGGAAGCTTCTTAGAGGTAATCGATCAGCCTATAAGCGGGGTAATATTGCAACCGGACAATTTTTAGAGGTTTATAAGCATTTAGAAAATAATGCCGCACAAGGTTGCCCATCAAAAGAGATCATAACCCCTGAGGGAACATTTGAATTTTCTTACAAAGGTCATTATCGTATAAAAGAAGTAAATTTGTCTGTAGATATAGCAAATACAAATAATAAGGGCAGTAGTGATTGGTATCTAGCACAGTTGAGCAAATTGAGTATAGATAAAAAAGAAATACCACATTTAATAAAACAATAGTTAAAAGTAATAAAAAAACTATATGAACCTCAATATGGCAAATATATCTTTACAAACTTACCTAAAGTTAAAGTAGATGATTTAAGAGAGCAAATTTTAAGGTTAATTGAAGTAAGTTTATCAACTTATAATTTGATTGTCCATAATGAAATATTACAACAAATAGAAGAAACTTTAAACGAAAAACGATTTGTAACAATTAGTGCTTTCGCTGGAGCCGGTAAAACCACTCTAGCTATAAAATATGGAGATAGACAAACACAAGCGAAAAAGAAAATAGTACGTTTTATTAACGTAGATTCTGCAGACAAAGTCCTTGAAGCATATAGACAACTTTACTATTTACGTAATAGATGAAAAGGAAGAAAACATAATAAGATTAGTCCATGAAAGGATTGCTAATTTAAATTCAGCTATATTATTTATTTTTGATAATGTTGAAGATCATAAAGATATAGAGCCTTATCTTAACAGTATAATTAATATACTTAATGATAAGGCACAAGTGATAATTACTACTAAAAATAATAATTTAGTGATGATATAGAAAATATTATATTAGTAGAGTCTTTTAGTAAAAAAGAAGCGATATTATATTTAAAGAAATCTCTAAAAAATAGATTAAACAAGAAAGATATTGATAAATTAGTAGAAGACTTTGGTAGTAACGATGCTGCATCACCTTATAGGCTATCTAAAGCAGTAGCATATTTAAAAGCAAATAAATTACTTAAAGTAAATGATTAACATTAATTACTTTAAAAATAGCAAAGATGATCATATAGAAACCGTTTTATTACTACAATTATTAGAAAAATCACCTTTAGCTTGGCAGATATTTTACAATATTCTGCAGATTTAGACCCTGAGTTTATCAGTATAGAGATTTTCGAAGAATTATTTTTAATAGATGAAGAAAAGCTACAAGAACCTATAAAAAGGTTATAGAAGCATTATCGGTAATGAATCTAACATACCAAAATAGACAAGCCGGCTTACAATTACATAGATTAATGCAATTTATAACAAAGCAATATATAAATAAAATAAAGAACATGCAATAGATAAAAAAGAGATTTATACAAGACTAGCAGAAATCTTAGATGATTTATTTCCAATATTAACAGATGTTCCAAGTGAAGACTGGGAAAATTCTAAAATATTTTATCCCCATGTAGTAAAAATATTAAATGATGATATTGAAATGGATAAATGTAGAAAGGCAAATTTATATCAAAAAATGGGTTATTATAATGAATATATTATGTAAATTTGAAGAATCGTTAAAATATTATAAGAAAGCTTTAAAAATCGATCAAGAATTAGTTCATCCTTCTTTTATTGCTAGCTCTCTTAATAATATCGGAGTGATTTATGAAAATTAGATAATACATACGAAGCTATAGAGTTCTATGAACAATCTTATTTAATGTACGTCAAACTTTAGGTTTAGGCCACTACAAGGCTAAAAACTTATCTCAAAAAAATTGCACCAGAATTTATAAAAAATAATGAAACTAGGGAGTTTATATTATAAAGAGGCGATTTTGAGGAAATTACATTAGAAATTAAACAAAAAATACAAAAGAATGTTTTAAATAAAATATATATTAATGTTGCTAAAGATAAGTGGAATAATAAGTTCTCAATCTTAGGAAATTGGGGGTGCAAGGCTATTTAGGTGATAGATATTTATAGCAAAACAACTAGGAGTTTTATCTGACCTTAAAAATACAGAAATAGCTAAAATGTTATGTTTTGAAGCGATTTGCTTAGGAGCGATTAACAACTCTAGTAAAAACTTCACTTGTGTAAAAGAATTTGTTAGAGCCTATCCTGAATTAACAAATAAGATAACAAATGAACATCCTGAATATTTTATTGATGGCTCAATATTACGGGTATGTGTTAATGATGAAGCAATTTTAAATAAATTGCTAGCTAGTGGTTAGTGTGGCTATGTAGCTTTACCCTCATCCTGAGGAAAATCAGATTTATCCATTAAATTTTTAGCAATGTTGCTTTCTGAAAGCTTAACTGATTGAAAATATTCGGATACAAGTTTTATCACTTCATCACAAAATTCATCGTGTAGCTTTTTACTTGCGGTTGATTTTTGGTTTTGCATTAACTGTATAGCATCAGATTTTTTATGCTCTAAAAATTCTTCAATTTCTTTAGTTTTTTCTTGAATGATTTTCTTGGTAACTTCATTACTGTCTTCTATAATTTGAGAGCGTAAAGTTTCTAATTTCTTTATTTGTGCGTTGGTGTGTTTAAAGAGCAAAGCAGCATCTTCTTTTAACTTTTCAGCTTGTAGAACTTTTTCTTGGACTTCTAAAATCTTAGTATCTAAAGAATTTAAAATGGCTTTTTTTGCCGGTCTATAAACTAAATATAAAAAAATTACAAAACTAACGGCAAGCCAGAAGCTCTCATCTAGGAAATTCATTATTTTACTTTTATATTTTGTAGTAAATTCATATCTGCTTTAGTGCCAGCTATTTTTTCAATAATATTAACTGCAAGCTTTATGATTGCTGCGCTTTTATTAGTTCTAAATTGCTTAGCAGCTAAATTTATATCTTCAATGTTTTGATTTATAGCGTTTTTTAAATCTTGCTCTAGATTCTTTTTTTTTATTAAAAATTCTGATTCTAAAGAGTCTATTTTTTCTTTTTTTAGTCTATCTATTTCAGCATTTGTTTTGTCTATTTCCTCGTTATAATATTTATTTAGCTTTTCTACTTCTATGGTCAATGTATCGGCTTGCGTAATATTATCTTGAATATATGTCTGTCTATTATTAAAAATTTCTTCAGCTTTTGGAGTTATAAATTTATAAACAAAGATATACAATAAGCCGAAAGTAATGATAAGCCAAAAAATTTGTGAATAATAGGTAGCAATATCAAATTGAGGCATCTTATTTAAAAATGAATTTTAAGAAAAAATAAGTAACATAGCAATTACAAAGGAAAAAAGTCCCATTGCTTCAGCAAGACCTGCACCGATCAGAGCCATTCTTTGTAAGTTTTCTGTAGCCGAAGGGTTTCGTGCTATTGAACTAAGTAGAGAGCTAAATATATTACTAACGCCTAAAGCTGCACCGTACATGCCGATAGCCATAAGTCCTGTACCAATAAATTTTAAAGAAACCATGTCCATAAAAAAACTCACTTTTAATTAATCAAAAAATTTTATCTAATTATCTGTATAATAGGCTTTTTGCACAACGAAGCTAATAAAGAGGAATTTGCAGGAAACACGAAGCACAGAACTGCAGAGTACAAAAAAGTACGTGAGGATTCAAGCATCGGATTGACGTACAAATTATCTTTAGAAGCAAGTTGTGCAAAAAGCCTAGTGTAAATTAATAACATCATTAAGATACATACAAGATAAAATAGTAAAAATATAAGCTTGAAGTATTGCAACAAAAATTTCAAACCCAATTAGTATCACCATAATAGGGATTGGCAGAAATTTCAAGTAAATCATTAATGACACGGTAAAACCGGCTATTACTTTTAATAAAACATGTCCTGCCATCATATTAGCGGCAAGTCGCAATGATAAACTAACCGGTCTTGCTAAATATGTAAATAGTTCAATTACTATCATCAACGGTGCTAACCATAAAGGAGTACCATGCGGTAAAAAAAGGGTTAAAAAACGTAAGCCGTGTTTTACAAAACCGACTATAGTTACCATTAAAAATACTAGAATTGCCAAGGTAAAAGTAACGATAATATGACTAGTAGTAGTAAAGCTATAAGGTGTCATACCAAGTAAATTACAGAATAAAATGAAAATAAATAAACTAAAAATTAACGGAATAAAGTTACGTCCGTTTACTCCTATATTCTGATTTAACATATCAGCTACAAGATTATAAACTATTTCAGCACTCACTTGTAATCTAGAAGGTACTAATTTCCGGTTATGAAAAGCTAAGTAAAAATAAGTTAGAGCTAAGATGCTAGCAAGTAACATATAGATACTCGAATTAGTAAAGCTGACGTCAAAACCGAACATTTTGATGTCTATTAATTTTTTGATATCAAATTGTGCTAAAGGGCTATGAGTCATTTCCTTACTTTTTATTATTTACTTTTTTCCTTATAATGTTAAAGCCGGCAATCATTCCTATTGTTGTAAATATAATAAGAAATAAAGGTTTAGAATTAAAAATTTTATCCGTAAATATTCCAATTACGACACCTACCATTGTACCTGAAACTAAATCTACAGCGATAGTGAAGGGGCTAATTTCTTGCCGAATTTTAGGATTAGAAAACTTAGGGGTTGTTAAGTCTTTAATTCTGGCTTTGATATCTTTTAGTTTTTCCGTATTCATTAGTTTATCTCCGTCATTGCAAGAAGACGCCATAGCCGCCGACGAAGCAATCTCAGGATATTTAACGAGATTGCCGCACAGTCTACGACTGCTCGCAATGACGATCTAAATTACAAGCTCATTTCATTTTTTGCTTTTTCTTTCTGCTCCTCTAAAGCTTTATCAACTGCTGTGGAAATAGTATCTATGCTATAACTTCCTGTTTGTACTCCGTTAACGAAGAAAGAAGGAGTACCTATAAATTGGGGTGCTTTTGCTACAAAATTGGTATTAGCAATTAGTATTGCAGTAATTTTATCATTATTTAAACATTGTTTATATTCTTCCGGAGAAATACCGCCAAGTTGTCCTATATCAGTTAATAATTCTCTGTATTTATTGCTATATGCCCACTTATCTTGTTGTATTAATATGATATTATGAAGTTGTGTAAAACTATTTGTATCCCCCTTGCAGCGGGCTAAAATTGCAGCATCTAAATCTTGTTTAGTAGCAATAAATTCACGAACCACATATGCAATTTTGTTAGTATCAATATATTTTTTCTTAAGTTCCGGAAAAATTGTTTGATGATAATAAGCACAATGCGGACAGGTAGGAGAAAAATACTCGACTACTATAACATTTGATTTTTTGTTACCAAGAACCATATCATTATCATCAACTTTAAAAGTGACTTTAACAGGTTTTGTTGCAGGATTTTTTTGTTTTTGTGAAGCCGGCGTTGATACTTCATCAGTCTGATTATTATCATTAGCAGGAACTATTGATTCAGCCGTATTTTCAGAATTTACGGCTTCCTGATTCGTTGCTTTAGAAGTTTCGTTATTTTGAGTTTCGTGCTCTATTATTTGTTTTTCCTTATGGTTCTTATCTTGTGCTTTTTCTTCTGAACAGCTACTCAAAAATAATAAAAATATTAGTATAATAAAAATACTTCGCATATTTATTCCTTTAACTTATTAATATTATCTACAATAAGATCGTATCAATTTTATTTCAATAAAAATCTCTACTTTATAATAAAAGCAAAATGTGCTATGCTATAGAAAATAATAGTCTAACATTAAGTTCTTAGGCACTAAAACCACTACGGAGGAATTAATAATGGCAAATACAACACAATCCGAACAAAAATCTGAGTTTAAAATAGGGCAGAGAATCGTCTATCCTGCACATGGAGTTGGTGAAATAACAAATATAGAATATCATACTATTGTAGGTACTAAAATTAAAGTATACGTAATTTCCTTTTCGCAGGATAAAATGACATTAAAAGTGCCTGTTAGTAGAGCTACGGTTGTTGGTCTTAGAGCGGTTGCAAGCAGAAAAGATTTAGATGTCATATATTCAACTCTTCAAGGTAAACCAAAACAAGGAAATAGAATGTGGAGTAGAAGAGCCCAAGAATATGAAGGCAAAATTAACTCAGGTAATATTGTAGCTATAGCCGAAGTATTACGGGACTTACATAAAAATGTTGATAATGATCGTTCTTACAGTGAAAGAACACTCTACGAATCAGCTTTAAATAGACTTGCAGGCGAGCTTGCTATCCTTGAAAACATCCACCCAACCGAAGCAATTAATAAGTTAGTTGAAGTATTGCGTGAAAAATTAGTAGCATAGTTATACTCGTTCAACTTGAAAAATTGACTGTGTCGTCTTTGTAAGTCCTCGGATGCTCACGTATTAAAAGTATACGCTCTGCTCCTCGGCTTACAGGCTCCTTGCTCTTTTCCAAGTTGAGCTTCGTATAGCTTATCCTTCATTTACTCGGATTATATTTTTATGGATTGGCTGTAGTCTACGACTACTCGCAATAACGACAAAGCTGATCCATGCAATAAAGCAGACTTGATCACGAACATTTTAATTACTCTACTAACAGATAATTTATCCGGAATTTCTCAAGGGATGTATTAACTACATAGTCAACAAATTCTTTTAATAATTTTGGATCTGTTACTTCCTGTCCTTTATCGTCACGAGCAGTTAAAAGTTTTGAATTAATTTTTTCAAGAACACCTTTCTTAATATCATCAATATTATGCGTACCGTCTAACATTTCTAAAATATATTTTTCATGTATCGGTATACCTACCATATCGTTAAGTCTATTAGTGACGCTAAACACGCTAGTTACATTATTAAAATATGCTTGTTTTGCTTGGTATCTTGCAAATTCGCTAGTTTTAGGTTTTTCGGTGATAGTTGCTATAGCATGAGGTTTTGTCTCAAATATTTTGAGATAACCTTGAAAAATGAATATGATAAAATGCTGTTCTAATGCTGCTAAGAAATTTTGTAATTGATATTTACCAAGCTTTTTAAAAGCTTCTGTTGCTACTTGTTCTAAGCTTATCGGATTGCTAATATTTTCGGCATATACATATAAAATAGCTTTCATGATCGGTGAAGTGGTTGAAATAAAAGGCTCAGGTAAATTTTCGTAATAGAAGCTAACATTTTCCTGTTCGTTAGTTAAATCAACAGCTTTTTCTAGAATTACCGGTCTAATATTAAGGCTAGTAAAAAACTCTTTTAAATTATTAAATTCAATTTTTCTGTTTATAGGTATGTTTTGATGACATAATAATGTCGAGCGGAACTTTCTATTAGTGATAAAATCCATATATTGCTCAGTACGAACAATATCATTAACGGCTTGTAGCTTTTCTGCTGCCTGAGTAGGTAAATTACCGATAAACATTGCAGTAAGCGACGTATCACCTAAGTAATTTAGATGATTTTTTTGAGCTTTTTCTATGAATTGGTGAAAATATATACCTGTATTAATTTCGCCTAAATATTCATGTAATACATATGAGTCCGTATATGCAGATAATAATTTTGTTTCATCTCGTAAGAAATTAGAATAAGGCGTTGTGGAGCTTTCTAATGAGTCATTGATGAACTTTAAAAGTAATTTAGCTTGCTGTAATTTATCATGGCTAGTATTAAATAGCTCTGAATGGAACATAATCATTTCACGTATTGTTCTCTGCATATTCCAGCCCGGGAGCGTATTATAGCTTACAAAAGCTATGCCGTTCGGATTTAGCAGTTTATTACAGACTTTGAGTATTTTATCTTGTACTTCTTCAGGTACCCATGAATATACGCCGTGACAAACTATGTAATCAAACTTACCGTATGACTCATCAAGGTCCAATATAGATAATGCCTTTAGTTCGGCATTTTTTATTTTCAAATCACTGATAATTTTTTTACCTAATTCTATTTGTGTTTTGGATAAATCAACACCTAGAGATTGTGATTTAGGATATGTTTCAGCAAAGTTAAGCAGATTAACACCGATTCCACAACCGAGTTCAAGTATTTTAGCAGTTTCAAGAGGTGGAGGGTTTAGCCCGAATAGCTTGCCGATAGTTCTTAAATAAGGTGGGGAGGTATAACTGAAAGTAAATGGAGAATAAGGTACTTCATCATAGGATATTTTATTAGCTTGTTTTGTCATAGTATTTACATAAATTAAAAATCAATTTTAAGCAGTTTCAAAAGATTAAGCAATATATTTATATACAAAAAACTTTAAATTTAACTAATAATATGTAAGTGAAGTGTAATTTTATTTTATGAAAAATAATAATAGTTATTTTGGTTTTTTAAGAGGTGCGATAAAAATCAAGAAGGATGAAATTTTTCTTGTGAATCTGATTGGGATAGTACTTTATTGTGTGGATCAGAAAATACACTTGATGTCATTCCCGCTTTTAGCGGGCGTTGTTACATGGTGTGAGAAAAGTGTTCAATGTCATTCCTGCGAAAGCAGGAATCCAGAAAAAAAGTATTAAATACAGCAAATTTTTGAAATTAAAAGCTTGATTTATCTCGCTTTATGCTGGATTCCTGCTTTCGCAGGAATGACATTATTAAACAAACTATAACTTAATCAATTGTGCTTTAGTTGCAAAATTTTCTATTCCCTCTAGATTGGTAGTGGTAACCCATAGTTGCATGTTTAAGCCGGTCAAAAATTCGATTAAATATTGACGTCTTTTGTCGTCTAAATGCACAAAGACCTCATCTAAAAGTAAAATCGGTGCTATTTTAGTTAGCTTTATAGCATAATTCATTTCAGCAAGGATTATTGCAATTAATATAGCTTTTTGTTCACCGGTAGAACAGAATTTGGCTAAGATATTTTTCTTTTGATGCTTTACTAAAAAGTCACTTTTATGAACTCCAAAACTAGTGCGACCAAGTAGTTTATCTTTGCTTCTTGTTTGATAAAGTTCTGCAGTAATAAAACTAGCAATATTTTTTTTGCCGTTTAATATTTTTTGTTCAACAATGCCGTCAATCGATAAATCGGCTTTTGGAAATTCATTTTCAAGGTCATCTATTGCTTGCTGCATAAATTCTAAGGTTTTTAAGCGATTATTAGCAATATGGTTAGAAATATCAGCCATCTTTTCTTCAATAATTTTAAGCCAATTATCATCTCTTATATCTTCTACTAGAATTTTATTTCTCTCATGCATGTAATATTCGTATTTACTAACTAGCTCTGCATGCTTTGGATCAAAATTATAAACTATTCTATCAAGAAATTTTCTTCTATCACCGCTACCGCTTGTAAAGATTCCTTCCATGTGTGGAGTCAGCCATATCATGCTAGTGAATTTACTTAACTCATTATTGGCTATTTTACTTTCGTTATACTCAGTTATCCTTCTATTAGAACTACGTTTAAATTGGGTGGTAAATTCTGCAAGTCCTAGCTTACTTTGCAATAGAGCTTTAACTAGACAATGATCTTCTGAAGTTTTGCATACATTGGCAAGTTTTGCTGATCTCAGCCCTCTTCCTGGATAAAATAGCGATATAGCTTCTAAAATATTAGTTTTACCGCTACCGTTTTCACCTATTAAAATTATTGGTGTATTATCTGTTTTTAGTTCAAGATTTTTAAAATTACGATAATTCTCAAGACTTAAGGAATGTAGGAAGATATTTTTCATTTTATGAAAGAATAATAGTTAAATTATTGATACGTTGCATTTATACCCTCTAGAAATTGCCATAGTAGTTTTGCTCCTTGATGTGCTAATGTTTGTTCTTTTAAGCTTAAATTATTAATCAAATTTGCACATTCTTGTGTATGTCATTGATCAACTTTACTATGAACAATGAAGGACTGTAAAGTTCTGTAATCTGAATTTCCATAAAATTTTTGTAATCCTTGAATTTTAGAGTCAGATACTTTAGGAGTCTGACACTCATAAGCATAAAGTACTCCAAGACCTATAGAAAAAGATTCCTCTGTTAATTTAATAACCTTGAACAAGTTTTTGAGTTGAGTCTAATTTAGGTTCTGAAGTGCGTTGGTTTCTTAAACATCCAAGTCCTTTAGCAAAACGTTTCCATAGTTCCGGGTGATTTTCTTCACCTTGTTCTTCTTCTATAAGATTACCAAGTAATATTTGTCTAGCTTGTATATCACTACATTTGGAATGTATTGCACTTAATATAACGTGGGAAAGCTGTAACGTGATGATAATATTCTTTTGTGTAAATTTGTAAAGTAGAATGAGTAAGTTTTCCCATATGCCATAATTGAAAAATGGATGATTTAAGAGGTTATATTGCTCAAGATTTTTATATTAAGCTGTTCTAAAAATTTCATCTTACCTCCTCTTAGTAAATTTATAAATCTGATAATTGTTTGTTTTATCTATTATTACAGAATGCCATTCTGCTAAAAGATTAAGAGGCAAAAAAGTATCTCCATCATAATTTTTATTTATTTTTGTAAGTAAAAATTCATCAATAAGATTTTGTTCTAGGAAAAGAGTTGCTATTTCTGTCCCTCCAACCATAAAAATTTTTTTATCAGTAAAAGGTTTTATTACCTGCCAAAAATCATCTAAGGATTTAATAAAAAATATATTATTATAAGATTGTAATGGTGTATTTCTTGAAAAAACAATACAAATACAATTTTTTAAAATCTTTGTAGGTATAGAGTCAAAGGTTTTTCGTCCCATGACTATAATATTATTTTTTACCGTCTGATAAAAATATTCAAACTCCTTAGTATAAGACCAAGGCATCTGACCTTTATTACCTATCACCCCTTGTGGGTCACATGCCATTATACCGATGATTTTTCTATTTTTCATAAGATATAGTTAATCATATGGTCTGCTACAAAAAATTTTTGATGCTCTATAACATTATGCACTCGTAAATAATCAACTACGTTTTCCATTAAATAGTTTGATATTGCTATTATTTCTAAGTTTCTTTCCGATGCTTTGGAATTATAAAAATCGGAAATATAAGATTTTCGTGAGTGTCCTAACAATATCTCACATCCTAGATTTTTAAATTCTTTAATATATTGTAATATATAAATTTTGATAAACGGATTTTCCAAAACCAATGCCAGGATCAAGAATGATATTTTGTCTATCAAATCCACATTTTTCTAATTTTGTTATTTCTTGCTCTGTCCATATATTTAAGTTAGCAAGCGGAGATTTATCGAAATCAAGACATTTTTGTTTTTGCGGTGGAACGGTTAATGAATGCATAGTAATAATTTTACGATTATAATCGGCAATTAATTGTAATGTATAATCATCTAGATTATTTTTAACCAAGTTGATACAGGAAATAGGGTATTTTTTTAAAACACGTTTAATTACTTCAGGAGTAAAACTATCAATACTGACTATAACTTTTTTTCCTTTATAACTTCCTTAAGCTCTTCAAGAACATTATTAAGCCTTGCATATTCTTCATCTTCATTAATAATTAAAGCAGAAGGACGTGTTGATTGTGATCCAAGCTCAATTTATTGTAGCCCCTTCATTTATCAAGCGTACAAAATTTCTAACGGCATCTTCTTTATGAAAACTCAATCCTCCATCAGAAAAAGAATCAGGAGTAATGTTTAAAATACCGACAAATTGAGGATTTAAAACAAGAGAGCGTATAACTCCTTGATGTTCAATTAAATGTGCTATTTCTGCAAAGGTTTTATTGTTGTAAAAATTATTGATCGGACATGAATAACGACATTCCAAGCTTAAACCTGCAATTAGATGAATAAGAAATGGTCTGTTTAATACTTCAGGATGCGGTATCGTTAAATCAGGTAAATCTATATGGCAATTATTCCAAAGTAGGATATCTAAGTCAATAACTCTTGGAGACCATTTATCGTAAGAGCTTGCTCGACCTAGTTGTTTTTCAATCTTTGTTAAGCTCAATTAGAAGTTTACTAGGCGTTAAAGTACTTTTGCCCTGTACCACCATATTTAAGTATGATTTATCCCAAGCTTTATCTGCATTAGGTTGTAGAATAGCTTGTGTTTCAAAAATAATAGCTTGCTTAAGCGATATAAAATTACAACTTTTTAGTGAATTTAGAGCTTTTTTAATATTTAAAAGTTTATTACCTAAATTACTGCCTATAGAAATATAAATCATGGTATCTCCTTTCCTGAATAAGAAAAAGAAACGCCGCCATGCACTCCTGAAACCGGTGATTTTAATTTAGTAACGGTTACGTTTAGAAAAATCTTTTCTAATTTAGATTCGATAAAATTTTGATAAATAATATCACATATATTTGTGCGGCTAAATACTCGATAAGATTAAAGTGATTTTCTTGAGAAAGTTTTTGTACTAGCCGTACGATTTTTGTATAACAAACAGTATCGTTTATATTATCCGTTACATAGCAAGGGGAGGAGTTGAGAGAAAGAGTTTTATGTTAATTTTTACAGGTTGAGCGTGGTGTTTTTCTTGAGTACTGCAGCCAAGATGTACCCAAGTTATTAGTTCCGCAATATTAAGTTTACATAATTTAAGTTGAAAGCTTGATACCTATCATAATATTAATGTTAGTTTAGTATAAGCTCTTTATAAAAATTTATAAAAAGATACAATAGTTAAATTGATATACCGCCACTTTTTTTAAAGCCGACATGAGCTTTTTCAAGTTTTTTAATAAGTCTAGGTGAATATGATTTAATTTCTTTTTCCTTGCCGCCTTCATATTTTTTAGCGAGTTTCATGCCCCCTTTGATCATATTATAGGCGAAGTTCATTAGCCTCGTTTCGCCTGCTATTCTTTTTGGGTTCATAAACATATAAATTTGGTAAACGGCAAAGCTTTTTAATAAACGTTTTAAGTCTATTCTAGCTTGTTTGGTTAAACCTTGTAATTTGTCTTTTGGGTTTGTAAGGTTTTTATTAGCATCTCTAACTATTTTAGAATGCTGATGCATTAAATAATTACTGACTTCGGCAACATTCTTGTTAATGAGTTGCTCATCCATTTTAAGCATTTTAAGCTTTAAGTTTTTAGTTTTACCTAAATACTTACGGATTAATAAGATAATCCGACTTTGCAGTTGAGTTAAATCCATAGTTTGTTCATTTAAGATAGAAAGCATTCGTTCCATCTCATACTCAAATTCTCCATTTTGGCTTAATTCTTCAAAAATTTCCTCTACCTCTTTACTTTCAAGTACAAGATCGTCACTAATACCCATTAATGCATCTTTTATTTGATCAGCAATTTTTTTGGTATCTTCGGAAAATTGATTATTTGTCATAATCTAATTCATCGTTAAATATAGCTATTTTTATACTAGCACCACATTTCTGCTTGTCTATAAAAATTGTATTAAGAGATAGTAAATTTTTCTCATTGAGGCTAACTCTGAGGAATTATAACAAGCACCTAACATATTGCTAGAATCTTCATTATTATCATAATATGGTCTAAATGAAGAATTAAGGTGTAAATCATCGAACTTCAGTAAAGGTTCTTTAAAGTATGAATCATGTGACCGACTTGTCGTAATATTCGTATAATTAGTTTCTAGTTTTTCTTCTTTAAATTTTTCTGTTAAATTTTTATATTTTTCAGTTTTTTGTATAAATTTAAGTTGACTACACGGTGAAGAAATTATTGATGTTAACTCTTTAGACAAATCATATAATATTCCATAAGGTTTAGGTCTTCCTTGTTCTTTTATGAGAGCTTTCGTATTAAGACAAAATACTTTTAGTGAATCTTGCAGACTTTTTTCTGATATATCTAGATTATATTGGTTATAAAAATCACCTTGGCTTGAATATAATTCAATTATTTCTGATGCTAATTTAGCTTCTTTTGCTGGATTTTCTTTTTTAGTTCTGATTCTTTTAGATGTAATAATTCATTAAAAGCTTCTTTTGCATAAGATATATGAGTAGTATTTTTAAAATATTCTAAAGCTTTTACATAATTTCTGCTCTTAAATTCAATCTTCCCAAGTTTTATATTTGCCTCTTCAGAACCAAGGTTAGCAGCGTTTTCATACAATCCTATTGAGTCTTTAGATAGTTTTGTTGAGCCATTAGGTGTACAGATTTGTCCTTGTTGACAATAAATTTTTGCTAATTGATGTTTATATAAGTTTTCGTTTTTATAACAATCATTAATAGATTTGTGAGTTTCTTTTAGTAATTTTTCTAATAAATTATAAATAGGTAGCGCTTGATCAGGTAAACACAGGCTGATGTAAAAGCTTATCACATATATTACTTTATAGAGATTTTGAGATATTTCTGTAATAGATTTAGAGGCGGTAATATACTTCCAAAGAGATTTAGCTTCTTGTTTGCTGACTGAGCCTATTAGTTTTTCTAAATTACTAATTCTATTATTTATAGTTATACCTAATATATTATTAAAATTTTTAAAGCTCTTTGTTAAAAATAATTTAATATTATCTAAATTTTCAACATCAGTGCTAGAATTGTTAATATGCTGTAAAAAGTTTTTATATATATTATTGATTGCTTTTAAGTCTAAAACATCGTTATTTTTGATATCTTCATAAAATTTTTCAATAGTCTCATTTAATTTGTTATAAAATGAATCTTTATCTTTGCATATTGTATGCTTAAATGATTCTAATAACTTTTCTTTTATATTATATGCCCCGAGGTAAATAAATCGTTAAACCATTTTGCAGAATTAAGTGTAACCAAATTTTCTTTTTCGGAAAATTTGATGCTAGATAAATATATTTAAGGTAATTTAGAAGATGCTCTAATTTATTTTCTGATTTCGGTGTTTCTAAAAGCTGATTTAATTTTTTAACGGTTTCTAAGAAATTTCCTATAGTTTTGGCATTGTCTTCTAACTGTTTATAATAATTTACTATATCTATTAATTGTTTCAATTTGTCTGTTTTAGGCAAAACATCTTCAAAACTTTAAATTATTTTCTATATATGTTTTAAGCTCATTGATACTAATTGGTACTTCTTTATTAATTATATTTATAGAATTTAAAATATATGTTAAATTTTCGCCGTCGATTGTTATTTTATTATATTCATCTAGAATGATAAAATTATCATCTCTAATATTTAATAGCTTTGTATAGTCTTTTGCTTGTTTGCTAGTTTGAAGTAAAACTAGAATCTTTTATTTTATTAATGATACTCTTTTGTTCATCGCTAAAATTACCGAGTTTTATAGTTTCATCAATAATTTTAGATATACGAGTATGATTATTGCTTGTTTGGGCTATCAGTCACTACTATAGATAAATTACCTGCATTTATATCAATATAATTTAGTAAATTGTTCAAGTATACCGACATTGGCTTTGATAAGGGAAAAGTTAGAATTTTTTGTAGGAAAAATTTGTCAATAGTAGATTCAGAGGATGAATTAGCCGCATCCAAATAAGAACTGTTATATATTAAATATTTTGCGTTTTTTATATAAAAACTATCTAAAATATTTGAACTTGTGGTTAGACTTTTTTTGAGCAGTCCCAATCTCCATACTCATTACTTTCTAATATTAATTCACCGTCTTTAAGAAAATTAGCTATGAGCTTTAAATCTTCTTTCTCTTGCCCTAATATAATTATAGCTTTATTACTCCTATCAATAATAGATTCATATTTCTCATTATCTTTATTAATTAAGTCGATAAAATTTTTATCCTTTACATATTGGATATAAAATGTTCCATTTCTGCTTCCTTTATTTCTTCTTTTTTCAACATCATTATATCCCTCATATTTTCTGCTTTATTGTGTTCAATATTATTTGTTATTTCAAACGAATTTTGATTTAGGAGTGTGTTTGTATCGGTTGAGTTGCATTGTTGTTGTCATTTAGTATTTGAAATAGTACTATCTACTATTTCCGTATGTTCTTGTTTTTTAAATTTATCATTTAAACGTTTTACATAAACGGTATAATTGTACATAATTAATCCGTTTCTTAGTTGTTATTTATTTAATAATCTTAACTCAAAAAATTTCAATTTAGTTAATAAATTAATTAATTTAACTAAAAATATCACAATTTAGATGTTACGATATTTAAATATACTGAAAGATGATTTTTATTGCATATATGATAAGAATAAGTTTTATTATAAATGAATATTAATAATAAAACTTATGGTTATGAGAAATAATAAAAACCAAATGTATATTATAAAAATTTTTATAGCCCTAGCTATGATTACGGGCATAATATTTTTATGTTTATTGTATTCTTCATTAACTCCGTCTAAGCTTAAGATTGGTGCGAAAACTAGTAATATGGACGATTCGCCTAAAATTAAGTTTACTCTTATAGATCAAGAAGGAAAGAAATTTGATAGTACCCATTTGCAAGGTCATTTAAGTTTGATTTATTTTGGTACTACCTATTCCTTATATGACAATCAAACACTAAAAAGAGTAGAAGATATTATTAAGATTTTGAAGAAAGAGAATATTTTAGTACAAGTAGTTTTTATTACTCTAGATTCTGAGCATGATACAAGTGAAGTATTAAAAAAATATTTAGAAAAAATAGATGATAATTTTATAGGTTTAACAGGGAGAGCCCAAGATGTTGAACAATTAGCAGATCAATTTAAGGTCTTCTATACATCCAAAATATTTGATGTAAAAACAAACAAATATGAATTACAACATTCTAATTTTGTGTATTTAATTAGCAGTCAGGGAAAATTTTTAAAGCATTATTACTTAGGCTTACCGAAAAATGGTTAACAGATAATCTCTAAGCATTGCCTATTTGTGATGAGAAATGTATTTCATCAATGCCTAAGTGTTTTAATGCATTATGCCATTTACTTTCAGGATTATCGGCAAAAATAAATTCTTTATTACAATCCATAACCAGCCATAGATTTGTCTCTAATTCTTCTTCAAGCTGCCCTGGTTTCCATGCTGTATAACCGACAATGAATAAGCTATTTTTAGGTCCTTTACCGCAAGCTATATCTTCTGAAATTTCTAAATTAGAGCTTACTGCTAAATCATTATGGAAATCCAATAACAAGTTTTTATTATAATCGTTAGAATGAAGAAAAAACCCTTTTTCATGTTCTACGGGTCCGCCAAGATATATAGGAACCATAACCGGGGTTGTTATTTTGTCATTTTTTATTTTAAAAAACGATTTTAAATCTATATGATTTACTAAGTGGTTAAATATTAATCCTATTGCTCCTTCTTCCGTGTGTGATAACATATAAATTAAGGATTTATGGTAAATGCCTTTTGTAATTACATGCGGTGTAGCAACTAGTGTTTTACCGGATAAGTTATGAAAAATTTTATCGCCCATAAATTAAACTTTAATTATATAATATATAAGATTTAAACCCAATTATTCAATAGAAGTTAACAATAATGATCACATTTTTTGATATTACTATTTTTGCTATTATTACTCTTTTCTCATTTTTCGGCTTATATCAAGGCATAATCGGGTTTACAACTAGAATACTCGGTTTTATTACTTCTATAATGTTAGGATATTTTTTATATCCATATATTTCTGACCTAATCGGGAAATATATGGATAATGAGGTTATAAGAATAATTATTGCCGGTGTTATATCTTATGTTATTGCTTTAATTTTATGTGTTTTTATAGTTTATAAATTTCTTGCTATAATTTCATTTATGAGAAACGGTTTTATTGACAGATTCTTAGGGCTATTAGCAGGATTTGCCGTAGGTACTACTATCTCGTTAGTACTATTTTTTATAACAATGATCTTTACTTCTGAAAACTATTTTAAAAGTAAATCTTTAAAAGATTTTGTAGTAAGTAGCAAACAGAGCAAATATGGAGGAGTACTGAAAGTGGCCGTTACCACTGATTATTTAGATGAATTAAGTAAAAATATTATAGTTATAATTCCAAACGAGACTTTAAAATCTATTGAAATATTTGAAAATAAAGACCTAAATAATTTCAAAAACTCTCTTAAGAAATCGAATGATTCTAACGATGATGAGGATGTATTTTCTCGAGAATTACAAGATGAGCTTTGTAATATAGATGATGAATAGGATGTTATTTTGACGTCATTGCGAGGAAATTACGACATTAATTGTGCGAATTGAAAAACACACTCGGTGTCATCCCGTGGTCAAACCACGGGGATGACAACGGAAAACTGATCCACACGGGCAATGCCTGCTCGTAATGATGATTACCTACCAAACAAACACCATAACCCCTACCTTTCATTAAACCAGCCTATTTCCCTTAAATTTCATAAATCACGCCATCGTAAATAATTAATAAATATTAACTAATAGTAAATTTATTCATTAATTATTGTGTGTTGTAAATAAACAGTGTATAATGACCGATAAGTTAAGTAGTAAAATCATTAAAAGCAATAAGTTATAGGGGAAATTATAACTAATAAGAACAAAATTTTTTTTAATAAACTTTTACTAGCAACCAGTAGTATTATTGGGCTGCTTGCAAGCATGGGAGGCTTTGCAGCGGATATTATTCCCGGCGGGAAATCCATCTTCTAATATAGGTACGATGAATGATTGAAGATATAATCACAACTGTTATCTTCCACAAGATAATGACAATATTATTATCGCAGAAAATAACCATATGGTTAATTTTGCCCAAAAATTAATATTATTAATATTAATCTTTATGGTTTTAATGGGGTATTTACTATTATTGAAGGCAATCCAACTACAAGAGTTAGTATTAACAATATAACTAACGTTGACAATCTCTAAACTCAAAGGGCAGTTCAAAATGCTTTAGGAGCACCTCTTGCATATGGCGCCAATAATAATGCAAAAGCAAAGCTAAAGCTTATAAGCAGTAATGGAACAGGTTCTGAGCTAACCATTACCGGTAATGATATTAGTGCCGTTGAATCTATTAAGCTTGTATTTAAAGAAAAAGTTGATATGAAACATCGCAACGGCAGTGTAATAGATACAGGGAATTTAGAGTTTATAAGTTTTGGGAAGGTAAGGGTTAATAAAGGTTTTACCGGTAATATTACTAATACTAAAACTATGAGAGGAGAGGTAACTTTCGTAAAGATTCCTGATATTTATGAAATCGGCTCACAAACCAAACAAGTTTCTAAAGTGATGTTTGAAGGTAATCATGAACACAAATTGCATAATGATATTCATTCTAGACAAACTAATTTTGATTCGGGAACTTATAATATTTGCACGCAGGACATTACAATTAACGGTAACGTTAATGGCTCGACATTCGATCTTAGACGTAACGTAATTCTTACCGGTGATGTAGTACTTGAAGGTAATATTACTATAAATGCTTTAGGAGAAAGCGATATAGTTTTTCAAAATCTTCCTACGGTATTCGGTACAAATATTGTGATTAATATTAATAGGGTTCACACGGCGAATGATGTAGCCGCCCTATCAATTTTGAGGATGAGTAATGGAGATGGATTTGTTCCTAATGGATATACTTATACTGCAGCAAACCGGTACAGGTGTGAATAATATGTATGTCGCTGGTAAGTCCGGTAACTTAACTACAGGGATTGCAGGCATAAAATTAACCGCTCCTAAGAGATTATCAAACGATACTCAAAATAGTACCGGGACTACATGCTTCTGTAGAAAATAGCTTTAGCAATAAGCAACCTAAGGTGAAAGCTAGATTTATTTGGGCAGATAATTACTTTGAGAACACTACAAGTAGCAGCACACCGAAAGTCGGCTATAATGTAGGTGCAAGTTTACTTACCGCTCATTAGAATATTGAGCTATTTGCAACGTATAACTGTAATTTACACAGCAAATATACTAGCCACTAAAGGTTCATAAAGTTAAAGATATTGTTCTAAAAATATCATTCCTGTGTGGGATACCAAATCGTCATTGTGAGCAGCCGTAGGCTGCGTGGCAATCTCATGAAATAATAACAAACTCCTGAGATTGCTTCGTCAAATTACTTTGTAATTTTCCTTGCAATGACGAAAAAACAATATCTACGCAGCAATGCCTCATCGCCTTGTGAATTCCTTGCTCTTTTTGAAGTTAATCTTCGTCTACCATTCTTCATTTCACATCAGTATACTCATAATTCCCTAACCGGTTTTAGTACTAACTTTTTGTTACTAAAGATATTGATTTTAGAAAAGAAATTACTTTTTGGCTTTTTAAAATCACGTTGATAATTTTCACCGGTGATAGCATTATAGCTAGTAATTAAAGAAGGTATAACCTCGTTATAATATATTTTATAAAGGTCATGCATAGTTTCTTTGGTAGTTAAATATCCCCATTTTACGGTTTGTTGCGGTACTCTTGCTAAGGCTTCAATGCAGGCTATCGCTTCTTCAATTTCAGGGTTTTTATTTTTATACACGTCAGCTGCCGGTGATAAATTAGCTTGCATATCTTTAAACATAGCATCAATCATTAATGCCATATATTCATCGGTTTTAAATTTTCTTACAAATATTAGATTATTCCTACTGCTATAATTTAGAAGCTGAAATTTATATATAAAAATCATGAATTTTATAGCATAAACTTTTAAGCCGCTAACTTTATTTGCATTATAAAATTTAAGTTTCGTTTCATAATCTAATTGCTTTTTCATACCTGCTTTAAGGAGCTTACTCAGCAAATTATGACAATGTATTATGTCATTTTTTCTAGCAATTCGTACTTTATCGGTAGCTTTAGTACCGGAAAAATTAGCCGAATGGCGAGTTATTTGCCTGCCTTTATCATCTCTCTTTATATCGGCAAAATGCCCAAGCTCTTGGGCTGCGATAATCTGAAGTCTTGCTGCCGCAGCAAAGCCGTTGCCGTAAGTCGGATGATCTTTATTGTTTTCAGCAAAAGGATTACCGCCGCATGAAACAAAAATAGCTACGTCCTTGCCGTTAGTGCTTTGCATACCGCTATTACCGCCTACTCGTTGCCAGCTAACCATATCCATCATATCGCCGATATTATGTGAGTAGGTAAGAAATACTTCCGTCTTATTAAGAAGAAGCCACCTTATTACGATCGGATGAGCCGACTGAACAAAAATACGTGCTAGCATTTCGGTTACTTCTTTCTTAACCGGCTGTAGCTTTTGTATTTGCTTTTTTAAATTATCGAAAATTGATTTTATTTTCTGATCTGAAGCGGAATTTTTGTATAAATTTTGAAAAAGCTTGGTAGTTTCAGGGATTAAATGCGGGCTTGTTAGCTCTTCTTGACTAACCATTAAGCTTATATTAAGAGCAGGTTCGGTAAACCTTGCAAAATTGCAGCAATCATCGGTATCTATCCGTAATTTACCGGACTTAATTAATTGCATAGCCAAATGCTCATACTCTATTTCCATGTCCTGCTTATAAATAGCAGGAACACGGTCAAGAATGTGATATATGCTAGTCATTTTAAAAATTTAGTGGTTATTTTCTACATTACTTGTTGGTAGTACATCATCATTTTCGTCTATATTTAAAAGTATGAGCTCTAAGTTAATACAAGCTCAGGTTCATTAGGTACGTGCTTCGGTTTAGGTTCTTCTTCAAATATGAGGTTTACAACAATATCTACCTTAGGGAATACTGTATCAAAGCAATCTTTAAAAAATTTATTTGACGATTTTAACTTTATTGCATCTAATGCTTTTTGTCTACCATCTTTATTTTTAATACATATGTTAATTGCCTCTCTCCTAAAAAATAAATGAGGATAATCATCGAAAATTTTTGTAATTAGCTCCGGCTGTTGCTCGCTAAAATATTTGAGACATACCTTATTACCATATCTAAATATTTTATATGCTAAGAATAAGACAAAACAACCTTGTTCTTCTTCAGTAAATTTATCAGCAAAATATTTTTGATTAAGAAAATCTTCAACTCCTCTTCTGATACCGGTTGAAGAAATCGCTATTTTTTTAAAGTGGTTTTGAGCAATCAACCGAAAAGCAAGATATCTTTATACTTCGCAGCTGTCCGCTTTTTGCTTTCTCAGTTATTATTTCAGATTCAGGTACTTGCTTTTCCATTTGCCATAAATCGTACTCTACATTGCCGGAAGTAGTTTTCTTTATATCATTCCATGATGTGCTTAATCCTTCTTTTGTAGTAGTTAAAATTTGATTTAACAACGATTTAGAACTCTTTAATATATCCTCTGCATGATGATCCATATAACTAATCAAAGAAATAGAATCTTGAAACGCTAATTTTTCCATAGGATTACTATTCATTTCTTTGATATTATTTGGTATCATAACGAAAAAATTTATTGTGCATTGGCAATTTAGTCGTAAAGAAATTACTGAAATCTGTCTCATTATTTTTTTGATTTCTACACTCCTTAAATTAGCAAAAAGTAAAGCTAATCTCTGTAGATCTTGTCCTACAGGTACGGTTATATCAGATTGTTTATTAATCATTTTACAAAATTTAGTAAGTACATCTACTAGCTTTTTTCCTTAGAGTTAAACATATTATCACCGGCATCATGCAGAACTGCTATTAGAGCAGTGGCAATAGAATTTAAAAAACCGGACGCTGCTATGTCGCCAAGATAACAAACCCATTTTATAAGAGAAGAGGCACTCACACGTTAAATGCCCTGCATCAGGAACTACTAGACCGCTACTTACAGCACTAGCAGCAATACATACATTGTTGTAAAGCCATATTAAAACATTTATAATATTCTTCTAATTTAGGGTTAATGATTTTCAATTCTTTAATTTGGTTGTTTATATCTGCAGTATACCCAACATTTGCAGATTGTAACATTTTTTTATGTCTGCAATTGCTTGCGCATGTCGAGCTATATCGTGGTCATGTTTAGCTATTATGCTTATTAATGCATTTAATGTTTGACTCACTTCTATTATATCATGCGAATCTTTATTATTAAACGAAGTTACTTGACTACTATCTCTCGATAACATCGGTGAATTATTAGTTTTATTAAGTTCTGGAGTTATTCGACTGAGAATTTCCTGAAATTCTTCCTCATTCTCTGGACAAGATATATATATTTGTTAAGTACAGTACCAGCTTCGCTTAATTTGCCTGCTTTATAAAAAGCTTTTCCTAATAAAATATCAGTATCTTATAGAGCTGTTTGTCGTAATGAAGCTACTGCCTTAAGGTAAAGGTCTGTTTGTTCAACATTATTATAATACTCTCCCCAACACAAGTAAGTGATGTCTTCGTAATAATAGATATGTAGAAAACCTTTATATTGTTTAATTTAAGGTAAATATATTAAGTGCTTCTTTATATTCATTTTTACTTAAAAATTCTCTTCCTTTAGAGATTAATTGGTTTACGATCTCTTTCATATTCTAATCTATTATTAGTTAATTGTTTAAATCATATTATGGCCGCTGTTGATAGAAATAGTCTCACCTGTGATAAATCCGGCATTTTTATCAACTAAAAATGCCACGGCTCTAGCTATTTCTTCCGGCTGTCCTAGTCTTTTTTTGGGGATACTATTAACGATTTTAACAAGCACGTCTTCGGGTACTGCTCCTACCATTTCGGTTGCAATATACCCTGGAGCTATACAGTTAATGGTGATATTTTTAGAAGTAGTTTCACGGGCAAGGGCCTTAGTAAAGCTGATAATTCCAGCTTTAGCAGCAGAGTAATTAGTCTGCCCAACCTGTTTTGCTTGAGCATTAATTGAACTGATATTTATTATACGACCGTAATCTTGGTTTCGTATCTGCTCCATTACGCTACTAGACATATTAAAGCAAGAATTGAGATTAATGTTAATCACATCATTCCAATCTTGATGACTTGTTCTATGTAGCATTTTATCTTTGGTAATACCGGCATTATTTACAAAAATACTTACCGGTTTTTTAAACTCCTCTTCAATTTCCTTTACTGCTTTTCTACATTCTTCAAAATCCGCAATATTCCAGCGTTTGGTTTTTATACCGTATTTTTCTTCTATTTCTTTAGCAGTGTCGTAATTGCTGAAAAAATTAGCAACTACCGGTAAGACCCTTATTTTTTAATTCTAAAGCGGTAGTTTTACCTATTCTTCTAATACCACCTGTTACAATTGTAAGTTCTGACATTATTTCTCCATACCTATATTTTGACTTTTATTAAATTTAACCGGTGGGGTTATACTTAGTTTAAGCTGTGATACCGATTTAGTTAACGGTTTAACAACTTTCCTATCACTGCGTATTGCGATAGATTCTCTAGGGTGATTTTTTTCATATTCTGCATCTATCTTTTATCCATTTTTTTTTGTCTGCAATTTTATTAGTTTTAGCAGTTAATGCCATTATAGCAGCAAGTGTTTCTTTTCTACTTTTTGGAATGACTCTTTTATTTTCTTTTTTATAGTGCCGTAACAACCTATTGTTGCACCGCCTGCATAAATACTACATCTTTACCGCTGGCACACATTGTGCATATTTCTTCCTGAGGTAAATTTATTAAACTAGTGGTTTTAGTTTCTTGTTTATTTTGTCTTATTTTCGCTGTTAAATTACTTAAGACATCTGATATATTTAGATTAATATTTTCTTTATCAAAAGATATAAAAGGAAGTTTTGTCTCGAAGGATACTCTAAAAGGAATATCTGCTTGTTCAATATTTTTTCTTAATGTTACAGCTTTTTTTAATATTTCTTTTTCCTGATCCGTTAAATTTGCATTGTTAATTGTTTCTGCTGCATTTCCTTTAGGTTTATTTATCCTAAAAAAATGTTCAAATTTGCTTCTCGGTTTAATATGTGCTGTTAATTCATCAATTCCTTTTTCAGTCGGTAAATTTTTTGCTATTTTGTTTAAAGTATCACTCACTCCTGCAAAGTTATTTGTTACTCCTATAAGCCTAAATAAATTAAGAGGAGTATTAGTATTTTTCCCACCGACATTTTCCATAGATTTTTTTGTCTGATCAGCAATTGTGGGATCATTGCTAGCTCCTATAGGACCTGAGTTTAATGTATTAGTATGAAGAATAACGCCGTCTTCAAGCCATTCTTGAGCTTGGCGTGCATTTAATTTGGTAATTTTTTGTCTAGAATCTATATCATTTGAAATCGAAGCTAATGTACCTGCATGTTTAGATGTAAGCAATGTTTCAAAATTTTTACCGTCTTTGTTGGTTATTGCCCCAATTTTCTCAAAGGCGTTTTTCATGCCAACAATTTGTCGTAACTGGGTTGGGATAACATGCCTACCGTTTTAAATTGTATCAGTATACTGATCAACAAGCTTCCTCTCGCATGCAGGCATTACATTATACCAGTTTTTACCGTCTCTATTTTGATATTCTTGCTTTTGTTCTTCTGTCAAGTCTTTAAAAGCTACTTCCGCTTCAACTACAATATGCTCTTTTCCCTCATCATTGATGACTTTTGACAAAGTGACTATATTACAATGCTCATCATTGAAATTTTGAAAATCTTTAGCAACATTTAATTTTTTATAAGCATTTTTAATATCATTTTTTCCTAGCAATTCAGCAACACTGTCAATTTCAGCTTGCCTATTTTTGATATGTTTTCTTGTGATTTTTCCATATTCAAAGCATTAAAACTATTAATAAATTTTACTGTTTTTTTATTTAATTTCAGCACAAGCTCAGGTTTATTTTTGCCCTTTGCTATGTTTATCGCTCCTCTGATAGCATTTAAATATTGCATTTCAAAAGCTTTAGTGCCTAAAACAATTTTTTCGTTGGGATTGTTACGACCGTCACGTATTAATATTGGAGTTTCACCGTTTTTTCCTTCAATTTTCGCTCTATTTGTTTCTAAAGTAACGCCTACTCCGGGTGTGGTTAAAAATTCTTTTGTATGATTTAATAAAAACTCCTTATCGTTATCAAATTGTTTTTTTTATGATGAAAGCATTATAAAATTCTATATATAGTTGTACATCTCTTGTTATTTTAATTAAAAATTATTATATAAAAATAGTCTAGTTAAAAATATTTAACTTTATTAATTAAAATATATTATTTATATGAATATTGATAAATTTACTGCACATGCTAAATCAGTGATAGCTAGTAGCCAATCACTTGCTGCTAAAAATGATCATCAGCAAATATTACCTTTGCATTTATTATCTAGTCTTTTAAGTGAAGAAACAGGTATAATTCAAACCCTTATTAATAATACTGGCGGTAATATAAACTTATTAAAAGATCAAGTTCAGCTAGAACTAAATAAAATCCCAAAAGTTCAGGTTGAGGGAGGGGGACAAGTTTATTCTTCTGCTGAAGCTCTTAAAGTTTTAGAAAAAGCTAGTAGCATTGCTAAAGACAGTGGGGATAGCTTTGTAACCATAGAGCGTATATTTGAAGCATTAACGTATGATAATACTATAGCCGGTAAAATTTTAACGAATAATGGAATTAATAATAAAAAAATAGCAACAGCTATTGTACAGTTTCGTAAAGGCAAAAAAGCAGATACCGAATCGGCAGAAAATAGTTACGATGCTTTAAAGAAATACGGCAGAGACGTAACAGAGCTTGCCGAAAGCGGTAAGCTTGATCCGATAATCGGACGTGATGAAGAAATAAGAAGAACGGTGCAGGTACTATCACGACGTATGAAAAATAATCCTGTATTGATTGGAGAACCTGGAGTCGGTAAAACTGCTATAATAGAGGGGCTTGCACAACGAATATTTAGTAAGGACGTACCTGAATCGCTTATTAATTGCCGTATTATTGAGCTTGATATGGGAGCTTTAATAGCGGGAGCTAAATATCGAGGCGAATTTGAAGAACGTCTTAAAGCAGTGCTTAGCGAAATCAAAGAATCAAGCGGTGAAATTATTTTATTTATCGATGAATTGCATCTATTAGTCGGTACGGGAAAAACCGACGGTGCTATGGATGCCTCGAATTTACTAAAGCCGATGCTTGCTCGTGGTGAGCTGCATTGTATCGGTGCTACTACTCTAGATGAATATCGTAAATATATCGAGAAAGATGCGGCACTTGCTCGTCGTTTTCAGCCTGTTTACGTGAGTGAGCCGACGGTTGAGGATACTATATCAATACTTAGAGGAATTAAAGAAAAATATGAGCTGCATCATGCAGTGCGAATTTCCGATAGTGCAATAGTTGCAGCAGCGACGTTATCAAACCGTTATATTACCGATCGTTATTTACCTGATAAAGCTATTGATTTGATTGATGAAGCTTGTAGCCGTATGAAAATAGAGCTATCAAGTAAACCAGAAGAGCTTGATGAGCTGGACCGTCGTATTATTCAGATAAAAGTAGAGCTTGCAGCACTTAAAAAAGAAAATGACGAGCATTCTAAAAAGAAAATAGAGCATTTAACTACAGCATTAGAAAAATTAGAGTCTCAATCCTATGATATGGGAGCTAAATGGCAAGCTGAAAAGTCTAAACTACAGCAAACACAAAAGCTCAAAGAAGAACTAGACCGTAGCCGAAACGAGCTTGAACGTGCCGAACGTGATGCTAATCTCGCTAAAGCTAGTGAGCTAAAATACGGAATTATACCTGAGATTATGAAAAAGATTCAGGAAGCCGAAAGTAAGGATAATAAAGGGCTGTTAAAAGAAATTGTATCGGAAAGCGATATAGCAAGTATTATCTTTCGTATTACTGGTATTCCAATTGATACGATGCTATCAAGTGAACGTGAGCGTCTGCTTGTGATGGAGCAGAAATTACGAGAATCGGTAATAGGGCAGGATAAGGCAATTAAAGGTGTTAGTGATGCGGTAAGAAGATCACGTGCAGGGATTCAAGATATTAACCGCCCGCTTGGTTCGTTCTTATTCTTAGGACCGACCGGAGTCGGTAAAACCGAGCTTACCAAAGCCTTAGCTGGTTTTCTTTTTGATGACCGTAATGCAATACTTCGTATAGATATGTCGGAATATATGGAGAAGCACGCTATTTCTCGCCTGATAGGAGCTCCTCCCGGCTATATCGGATATGATCAAGGCGGAGTGTTGACGGAGGCAGTAAGACGCCGTCCTTATCAGGTAATATTATTTGATGAGGTTGAAAAAGCCCATCCCGACATATTTAATATTATGCTGCAAATATTTGATGAGGGAAGATTAACAGATAGTCAAGGTATAACGGTTGATTTTAAGAATACTATAATAGTTTTAACGTCTAATTTAGGTGCTGAGATACTCGTTAATCAGAAAGAGGACGAAGATACATATAAAGTAAAGGATGAGGTTATGGAATATGTAAAAGCAGTATTTAAACCTGAGTTTTTAAACAGACTAGACGAGATTATATTATTCCATCGCCTAAATCGTAATAATATTCATGATATAGTTAAGATACAGCTTGAAAGTTTAAAGAAAATTTTACTAGCACAAAATATTATTCTTGAATTTGATGAATCTGCATTAAATTATTTAGCCGAAAAAGGTTATGATCCAAGCTTTGGAGCAAGACCCTTAAAACGTCTTATCCAGCGGGAAATACAAAATAATTTAGCCAAAATGATTTTAGCAGGCGAAATAAGTAGCGGTAAAACGGTTAAAATAAATTCAAAGGATAAAGAATTGAAGGTAACAATGAGTTGATTAATTTTTTCCGAATAACGAATTATCGCATAATCCACTATTCTTGTTAAAGGCACTGTTTAATAATTATTGATTTTGTCATTGCGAGCTATTAAAAGATTTGTTACATAGCTCAAAAAACGCGTTTGATGTCATTCCTGCAGGAGCGGGAATGACACAAAACGAAAATTCTATAAATTAGTATTAATAATATTCAATTTCAGCTAATGTTATACTTTCAGTACCTGATAATTTATAATAATCACTACTAGTAGAGTTAGGAATTTGTAAGTCAAATAATAGTGCGTTTTCTTCTTTATACGGATCAACTAAGTAAGAATTTGTAATATCTGTAACTATTGGTGATAAATAGGTTGTTGTTTCAATAAGCTTATCAATAGCATTCTGTCCGTCTTTTAATATTTTATCGACTAGTTTTTTATCTTTATAAAAAGTATTTACGGCCCCTATTAAGGCTGTTGATATATCATATATAATAACACCGTTTTTAATTATATTGGTTATATTAGCGTCTAATGTTGCTGTTTTAGAAAAAATTAAAGAAATAACAGTAGGATATTTATTAACTACATTAGGTAGTTCTAAAAAAGTATTTACAGCTGAATAGGCAGAATTGGTTGCTTCTGAAAAACAATAAAATGCTTTATATATGTTTTCATAATTGCTATTGCTCATAAACTTACCTCTTTTTTATATATGTAATTGCCATGTTTCATGGTAATTACATATCATACTACTAAATTAAGAAGTGTCAATATTAAAAAATTATATTTCTTCTTAGAGGATATTAGTAAATAAAATTTATTTACTAATATCCTCTAAACTCCACCTAGCTTTTGGACAGAAATTCAAAGGAGTAAATAACTTATTATTGTAACGCTCAAGTCCTGCATATGCAATCATTGCAGCATTATCGGTGCATAAGTGGATAGGTGGATAAATAAGCCGATAACCATATGTTTTAGCACAGCTACTTAATATTTTTTGTAAATATTTATTAGCAGCGACACCGCCGGCAATAACTATATTCTTCTTATCAAAATTATTTGTTATTTGTTCGTATGCTCTAATAGCATCTTGTACCTTACTACTTAGAATTTCTCCTATAGTAAATTGAAAACTTGCTGCTATATCATTGATTACAGTGTCATTAATTTCCTTTAAATTCATTATTAAAGTACGCACGGCAGTTTTAAGTCCTGAAAAGGACATATTGCAATTACCGCTGTTAATTATAGGTTTTGGAAATTTATATTTATGAGGATCGCCAAGTTTTGCTCTTTTCTCAATTTCAGGTCCTCCGGGAAAAGCTAAGTTTAGCATTTTCGCTACCTTGTCAAAGGCTTCGCCTACAGCATCATCTATAGTAGATCCTAGTATTTTATATTTTCCGAGACCTAAAACTGCTACAAATTGGCAATGTCCGCCCGAAGCTAACAAGAGTAAATAAGGATAAGGAATATTATCGGTTAGTCTTGCAGTTAAAGCATGACCTTCTAAATGATTAATTGCAATAAAGGGTGTTTTTAAAGCACTGCTTAGTGATCTTGCAAACATTGAGCCAACTATAACACCGCCGATTAAACCTGGACCGGAAGTTGCAGCAATTGTACTAATGTCCGTTAATTTAGTGTTGCTTTCTTTTAAAACATTTTTTAATGCTTTATCTAGATGCGATAAGTGAGAACGTGCAGCAATTTCAGGTACTACCCCTCCAAAAACTGCATGTTCTGTATTTTGTGAAATGATTATATTAGATAAGATTTCTCGATTTTTGGTGATTATAGAAACAGCTGTATCATCACAGCTTGATTCTATACCTAAAATTTTTATCATTCAAATTGAAACTAATTAGAGGAGTTGTTAAGTAAAAAATGATAGTTTGCGTCATTGTGAGAAGGTGTTGTCCACGTGGATACCGATGTCATTCCCGCGTAGGCGGGCATGACATAACAGGATCCATGTGACAACACCAACACCCGCTTGCAATCACGATATCTATCTTTATTTAATAATGCCTAATTAGATACCTTTAAGGTATTTAATTGATTATACAGCTTATAAATAGATTGTTCGGTATCAATAATTTTTTTATTAACTATTTTTAATAGTTTTTCCGAAGATTTTTCTGTTATTTGCGTTGCAGCACTTACTTGCTCCGCTAAATTTTTAAGTGATTCTTGTATTTCTACAAAAGATTTTTTAAATTGTTCTTTGATAGTAATAGATGATTCTTCAAGCTCTTTAATTTTTAAGCATAGATTTTCTAATAAATGATCTATTTTAGTTTGCATTAAAGTCAATTTTTGCTTTTGTTTTTCACTAAGATAGCTTAAAGTTTCTTGCATTTTTGCCTGTATACGTACTTTTGTAGTACGTTCAAGTTCTGAAGCTAAACCGATTTTACTCATTAAAAATATTATCCATTTGTGAACGTCCAAATGATACCATTTTGCACCGTTACGATAATCTGAAGGAAAAGCATGATGGTAATTATGCCAATTTTCACCGAGTAAGAATAATGCCATCCACCAAATATCTCCAGCAGTGCCTTTGTAATATTTTTTACTACCGGCAAAGTGGCATAAAGAATTAACGCAGAAGGTTGCTTGCTGCTGTAGGAATCTACCGAGCCCCATAAATAAAAATCCTGCATATGCCGATTGCATAGTACCACCGACTAAGTAACCGATAAATAAAGGTACGATAATATTCATAAAACCTGCTGTTTGCCAATAATATTTTAGCTGCCATTTTAATAAATTGTTTTTCCCGTGCTTAGCCCAAGTAATGCGATCAATAGACTTATAGCTACCGCTTCCGACTAGCATCCATCCTATATGAGACCACATAAAGCCTAAAAATTTATTATCAAATTTTAAAGGAGTATGTGGATCTTGGTCTTGATCCGTATATCTATGATGTTTATAATGATTCGATGCCCAAGATAAAGCTGGTCCTTGTAATGTTCCTGCAGACAACATAATTAAGACAAACTCGGCATATTTATTTATTTTATAGGCATTATGAGACCATAACCTATGCAGACCGATCCCAACGGTAATATTATTAATATAATAACTAGTAATTATAAAAATAACTTCAGTTAGCCCTATTCCATAATCAAACGAATATTTAACTACAAGAGATATAATAAAAATAGGATAAAATATTAAAGTAAATAAAGCGGGCTTATTTAGTTTACTTAACATAAAATTTACAGTTTTTAGTTATAAAATATATAAATCGGCAACGAATAAAATCTTAATTATATTATACATCAATATTAATAGAGATTAACATACTTAATGCATAAATACAAAGAAAATTTTGACAATAAAATTCTAGTCATCCTTTATTTAGACAATAACCGATAAACGAATGGTTGTAATAATTAAATTGTCTTTCCCTAAGACCTCTCTAATCCTATTTATATGAACATCTATGAGATGTTCATTAAAGGTCTCTTCACTTTCTCATAAATATTTTATTTCTTGACGCAAAAATACTTCATTTGGAACCTGAAAAAAAAGTTGTAAAATTTTAAACTCAGTAGGACCTAGGGGAATATTCAGTCCGTCTTTGTATACTTTTTCAGTATTTAAATCAATATTTAGATTCTTAAATTTAATAATATTATCTTGTATAACTGACTTGAAACGTCTCAATAAGCTCTTTAAAGTACCTACTATTTGTTCAGATAAGAAGGGCTTATAAAAAAATCGTACGTTATATTTCTGTTAGTTATTTATTATTATTAAAGGATTTTCTTGTAATTCTGCACTAATAATCATGATAACAAGCAGCTGACTAAAAAAAATAAGTTAATACTTTTTCTAGAGTTGAAGCCCTCATTATATTAAATCCTGCTTTCTCTTATATCATTACTTAAAGAAATACTAACACTTTTTTATTTTTTTCTTCTATAATTAAAACTTCAGGTAATAGCTTATCAAACACTGAATTAATCTTCATTAATATTTAGTTAAATAATTAAAAATTTTTGTAATAATTTTCTAATTTATTAGGGTTTATAGCAAACTTTTTATAAAAAGAAACAAAGAAATAATAATTTTTTAAAGATAATACTTGAATTTAATAGTTTTAGTTGCTATAAATAGATTTATTTTAAAGTTTGTTTGTTGGAGATTCTTATATATCATGAGCTTTTATGAATCAGTTTTTATTATACGTCAAGACGTATCATTAAACGATATAGATAAAATCGTTGATAATTTTGCTAAAATTATTAAAGATAATAATGGCACTATCATAAAAAAAGAATATTGGGGCTTAAGAACTTTAGCTTACAAAATCGGTAATAACAAAAAAGGACATTATTATTTTTTAGGTCTAGATATTACTGGTAATGTAAAAGAAGAGCTAGAAAGAAAAATGAAGCTTAACGAAAATATCATTAGATTTCTTACAATGCAAGCAGATTCAATTAGTAGTGAACCTTCACCAATATTAAAAAATCAAAGTACAGAGAATACTCCGGTAATTGACGTAACGATTAATAATTAAATTTGTAAGAATTAAGGTTAAAGAATGTTAAAAAGTAATAATGCTAGTGAAACAGCTGCTCACAAGGTAGGAGATAAAACTGCTAAAAAAGTATTTTTTAGAAGACGTAAAGGATGCCCTCTTTCTGTGCCTAATGCACCTGTTATTGATTATAAAAACCCTGAGCTTTTAATAAAATTTGTCTCTGAAGGCGGTAGAATGTTACCAAGCAGGATCACAAATGTTTGTGCAAAGAAACAAAGAAAGCTAAATAATGCTATTAAAATTGCAAGAATTTTAGCGTTATTACCTTTTGTATTTCAAGCTAAATAAAGGCATAGTACATGGAAATTATATTAATAAAACCCGTAAGAAAATTAGGTAAGATTGGCGACATACTCAAAGTAGCAGACGGGTTTGGTCGTAATTATCTTTTACCGCAAAAATTAGCTATTAGAGCTACTGAGCCTAATAAAGAGCTAATAGTTAAACAAAAACACGAATTTGAAGCAAAAGATAAGCAAATAAGAGAAGAAGTAGAAAAAATTAAGGCTCTTATTAAAGATCAACAATTAGTTTTTATCCGTCAAACATCAAATGACGGTAAACTTTTCGGTTCGGTTACTAATAAAGAAATAGCCGATAAATTATCTGAAAATATATCTTATAATATTTCTCATTCAAATATTATTCTTGATAAACAAATTAAATCTACCGGAATTTATACAGTTGAAATCAGACTCCATGCAGAGCTTAATGCTATAGTTACGGTTATTGTTGCAAGATCAGAATCAGAAGCACAAGATTATTTACGCGAACAAAAGACTGAAACTTCAGAAGATTTAGCTGAGTCAGCATAAATTGTTTTTATCATCTAATTGTGTAGTTTTTTGTTACCATTGCAAAAGTAGAGCATTGTTGTATGGATTGAGAAACTTGCTCGATGTCATTCCCGCGTAGGCGGGCAATCCCAGCATAAAGCGAGATAAATCGAGCTTTTAATTTCAAGAATTTGCTGTATTTATACTTTTTTCTGGATTCCTGCTTTCGCAGGAATGACATAAGAGCCATGCAACAACGCCCCGCCTACGCGGAAATGACATACTACTAAGTTTGACCACAATATCCAAACACTTTACAATACTAACATTTTTCAACCATGCTATATGAAAAATTTGAGTATAATATCAATAATCTAATAGGTAATTTTGGCTTATCTAAAATATCGATTGCAGTATCTGGTGGGAGCGATTCGATAGCACTTCTTTATCTTGCTAATATTTGGGCAGAGAAAAATAATATAGAATTATTTGTTATATCGGTTGATCATAACTTACGGGAACAGTCGAAGCAAGAGACCCATTATATCCAAAATATCAGTAATAGTCTAAATCGCAAGCATTATAGTTTATCTTTTGACCATCAAAATAATTTTTCCAATTTACAAGAAAGAGCAAGAGAAGGACGCTATGATTTGATGACAAATCTATGTCTAGAACTCGATATATTAGTACTTTTAACTGCTCACCATGAAGATGATTACGTAGAAAATTTTTGTTTAAGATTAGAGCGTAATAGCGGTATATTTGGACTTAGTAACAGTAACATCAATTGGTATAATAATATACAAATAATTAGACCGCTATATAATATTCCAAAAAGTGAATTAGTAGAATATTTAGTCAGGCATAATATAAAATGGTTTGAAGATGAGTCAAATTCATCTAATAAATATAGACGAAATGTTATTAGGCAAAAATTAGCTAAAGGTGCAGATTATATTAGACATCTTTCCAAACCAGTTTATAGAGAGGAATTTAAAGGAGACACGGAACGCAGCACCGCAGCGTACACTTTAGTACGTGAGGATGCGAGTACCGGAACGGTGTCTAAATTATCTCTAGAAGCGAAGTGTGGAAAGATGTCTAAAGCCGCAATAATCTCACAACAACTTAAAACCAACAAACTTATAGAAAACGAGTTTAAGCCTGAATTAATATCGGCGATAGCTGAAGCGGTCAAGATTTTTGAATATGGCTTTGCTTTTCTTGATTTAGTTAAATTTGATAAGTTTTCAAATGAGGTGAAAGTACAAATAATTAATTTTTTACTGATAATAATTAGTGGACAATCTAGAGCAGCTCGTTTTTATTCGGTAGAACTTATTTTGAAATTAATTACTCAAGACGTAAACTTTAAGAATACACTTCATGGCTGTATAATTAAGCGCATACAAAACGAGTTACTTATATACAGGGAATTCGGTAAAAAATTGCCTGAGAGTAAAATATTACTAGATAAATCCGTTATTTGGGATAATAGATTTTGTATCACAAAAAATCAAGAAACTCCAAATTGTTTTGTAACTCATCTATCGTTAGAAAATTATAAAATAATAAAGAAACAATTAGATTTAGAACCTTTGAAAAATCTATCCTGCAAAAACCACAATGCAGTTTTATTGACCTTACCTATCATTAAAATACTTGAAAAAGTTATAGCAATACCACATATATCATATTATGATAACGACATGTGGAACTTTGAAGTATCTTTTTCTCCAAATTTTGTATCTCGTTTCACCCATTTTTGCTAACACCGGTATTTAAGAGGTTATCTGTAAATAAATTTTATCGTTAAAATTTATTTACAGATAACCTCTTATACCAATAAAAATTTTTATTAGGTTTTATATCGATGAATAATCAAGGTAGAAGTATTTTAGCTTGGGCAGCACTTTTTATTTTTGTAATATTACTTTTTAATGTGTTCCAATTTGACAGTTTACTTGGTAGAAGAAATAATATAACTTTCTCGGATTTTTTAACACGAGTTGATGAAAAGACCGTTAATTCGGTAAAAATTCAGGGTAGAGTAATTGAAGGCACTTCAAATGACGGCTCTACTTTTAATACTTATGCTCCTGATTATCCTGATTTAGTAAATCGTCTTACTAGCAATGACGTTAATATTGAAGTAGTGCCTCTTGAAACAAGAATGAATACCTTTTTAGGCTTTTTAATTTCTTGGTTTCCTATGCTTTTATTGATAGGTGTTTGGGTTTTTTTCATGCGTCAAATGCATGGAGGTGGGAAAGCCATGGGGTTTGGAAAATCTAAAGCTAGGTTGCTATCAGATAAAGGACCAAAAATTACCTTTAAAGATATAGCAGGTATCGATGAAGCAAAAGAAGAATTAACTGAAATAGTAGATTTTTTAAGGGATCCAAGCAAGTTCCAAAAGCTTGGTGGTAAAATACCGAAAGGCTGCTTACTTATAGGTCCTCCCGGAACCGGTAAGACACTTCTTGCTAAAGCAATTGCAGGTGAGGCTAATGTTCCGTTTTTTAGCATATCCGGCTCTGATTTTGTTGAAATGTTTGTAGGTGTCGGTGCAAGCCGTGTGCGTGATATGTTTGAACAGGGTAAACGTAATGCTCCTTGTATTATCTTTATCGATGAAATTGATGCGGTAGGTCGTCATAGAGGTATCGGTATGGGTGGCGGCAATGATGAACGTGAGCAAACCTTAAACCAAATGTTAGTCGAAATGGATGGATTTGAAGCAAACGAGGGAGTTGTGATCATTGCAGCTACAAACCGTCCTGACGTTCTTGATCGTGCATTACTGCGTCCCGGTAGGTTTGATCGTCAAATTGCCGTTGCAAACCCTGATATAAACGGTCGTGAGCAAATTCTAAAAGTACATTTAAAGAAAATTAAATATAATAGTACGGTACTAGCACGAATTATTGCTCGTGGTACCCCGGGCTTTTCCGGTGCTGAACTTGCTAACCTAGTTAATGAAGCTGCTCTTATTGCTGCAAGGCTTGGTAAGAAAGAAGTAGATATGCACGACATGGAGGAGGCAAAAGATAAGGTGCTGATGGGAGTTGCACGTCGCTCCATTGCAATGTCGGAGAAAGAAAAAAGGTTGACTGCATATCATGAAGGCGGACATGCATTAGTAGGACTTTATTGTCCTGCAGCATCGCCTATTCATAAGGCTACGATTATACCGCGTGGTAATGCTCTTGGGATGGTGCAAAGACTTCCTGAAACTGATGAATATTCTCAGAATCGTGAACAGATGGAATCATCTATAGCAGTTTATATGGCAGGAAGAGTAGCGGAAGAAATTATTTTCGGTAGAAATAAAGTTACCTCAGGAGCTTCGTCAGATATAAAAGGTGCAACTAATATTGCCAGAGCGATGGTTACAAAAGCAGGTTTAAGTGATTTAATAGGACCGATATTTCACGGTTCAAGTGGTGACGATATGTATGGTAGACAACCTAATAATGAAACCTCGGAAGCTACTGCAGAGTTAATTGATGCTGAAGTTAAAAGAATTATTACGCAAGGATATGAATTTGCAAAAGATATTTTAACAAAACATATAGATCAACTTCATACTTTAGCAAATGCTTTAATTGAATATGAGACATTGTCCGGTCAGCAAATTAAAAATTTACTTAGTGGTAGAGCTTTAGATTCAGAAGAGGAGAATAAATTTCCTTTTAATGATTCATCTACTATAAAAATAGATAAAGAAAAATCACCTGAGAAAACAAAAACAACTAAAGCTAAAAAAGAAAATTACGCTTCCTAAGTTTAGTAGTATAATTTATGTATAAATTTATACATTTATTTTGTGGTATCGGTGGTTTTAGAAAAGCCTTGGAAATAAAGGGTCTTGAATGTGTTTTTTCATAGACAAAGACGTACAAGAAGCATATAAAAGAAATTTCGGTGATAAGCCCATACGGTGATATTACGGGAATATCAGAAACCAAAATCCCTAAACATGATATTTTATGTGCCGGTTTTCCTTGCCAATCTTTTAGTATTTCAGGTAAGAGGCTTGGGTATAGGAGATGTAGACTTTTGTATGAAATAATCAGAATAGTACAATATCACAAACCCTATATATTATTGCTTGAGAATGTTAAACATATTCTGAATATTAATAATGGCAGTGTAATTGAAACTAAAAAATTAGATGAGATTATAAAATATATATGACTCAATAAAAGAGCAGTTTAATGGATAATGGAATATACTCGATTAACTTCAAAAATTGGCTAAGTCGTTCTACAAGTACTGCGGTACTCACGTATTAAGTATATGCTGCGTTCCTCGTCTTGTGAACTCCTGGCTCTTTTTGCAGTTGATCTTCGTATATGGATTGCTAACTATAAATATCGTCATTGTGAGTAGGCGTTGTTGCGTGGACCAGTAAATGCTTTTGATGTCATTCCCGCAGAAGCGGGAATCCAGTAAAACCTACAAAAAATTTGTTTTTTTAGTAGTACTAAGACTATTTTTTCTGGATTCCTGCTGTTGCGGGAATGACATCGGTATCCACGCTGGCAATACCTTATGAGTAACTGTAAGTAGCATGGCAACCTAGAGACATTAATGTCATCCACGTAACAGGTATGAAAGATTGTGAATTAGCTAATTATTTTGTATAGTTCTAAAAACAAATTTTAAGAGAGTACTTAAAATGGCAGAGTTAAGGTTACCGCCAAATTCAGTAGTAAAAAAAGGTAGAGAGCATAAAGAACAAGAGGAAATGCTTAAATCTAGAAAGATAAAAATTTATAGGTATGACCCTGATCTTGATAAGAATCCTACTATCGATAGTTTTGAGATAGATTTAAGCAAAACCGGACCGATGGTTTTAGATGCTTTAATTAAAATCAAAAACGAAATCGATTCTACTTTAACTTTTAGGCGTTCTTGTCGGGAAGGAATTTGCGGTAGTTGTGCAATGAATATTGACGGTACAAATACTTTAGCATGCATAAAACCAATAGAAGATATATCAGGCGATATCAAAATCTATCCGCTTCCTCATATGAAAGTAGTGAAAGATTTAGTACCTGATATGTCGCATTTTTATGCACAATACGAATCTATAGAACCTTGGCTCAAAACCGATAGCCCTACCCCTTCAAACTCTGAAAGGTTACAGTCGATTAAAGACCGAGAAAAGCTTGACGGTTTATATGAGTGTATATTATGTGCTTGTTGTTCTACTGCTTGTCCTAGCTATTGGTGGAACGGTGATAAATATCTGGGTCCTGCGATTTTACTACAAGCATATAGATGGATTGCCGATTCAAGGGATGATAATACCGGTGAACGTCTTGAAGCTTTAGAAGACCCATTTAAGCTTTACCGTTGTCATACGATTATGAACTGTACTAAGACCTGCCCGAAAGGCTTAAATCCTGCTAAAGCTATCGGTAAAATAAAAAGTTTAATTGCAGAACGTCACGGTTTGTAATTCTTAATTAATTATTTTTAAAAATGATAAAATAATTAATTAAGCAATTATTTTCTGTTGATTGTAATAATACCATGATACAAGGTGATATGAATTATTGTGTCGCTGCAGAATATAAGACAGTTGATAAGAAACTAAATCAAATATACCAAGAAATATTAAAACATATTTCAGACAAACGAGAACAAGTTAATTTACTTAAAAAATCCCCAAATTTATGGCTTAAGTACCGAGATACTGATTGTGAATTTCGAAGTTTTGGGGTTTATGGCGGTTCCGTATATCCAATGATACTTCTTATGTGTCTTACATCTTACAGGAAAAATCGAAGAGCGTATAAAAAAGAATTTGAAGCCATGCTGAAATGTGAAGAAGGGGACTTAAGTTGTCCATTTATAATCAAGACTCAGAACCTAGGTTTTTTTGTGGACATTTTTAGTTGATTTGCTATTTTGAAGTATTTTGTAACAAAAATTAATAAGATTTTTGCGGAATAGTTAGTCATATTTCAAAAAAATCTTATAATTTGCAGCAACAAATAGCCAAAATTAAATCTTTTTAGAAATGTCCACAAAACCTAAATTAATTCATAATTTGTAATACTTTAAATAATTCTCCCATTTGTTTCGGTGATAGTAGTCTTTCTACCTGTCTTTCTATTATTTGTGCCTGCTCAGACATCTTGCCAAACTCTACTTCTAGAGGTAATTTATACGTCGATCCGATACTCGCATCCTCACGTACTAAAGTGTACGCTTTGGTGCTGCGTTTCGTGTCTCCTTTAAATTCCTCTCTATAAGCGAATTTGGCAAGATGTCTATCATTAAGCTTGTCTTGCAATGTTTGTTTGCGTAATAAGATTCCATTTTCTATTAAAAAATCTCGTTGCGATATTGTATCTATTACGTTTATTTTGCTGTTTTTAGCTACCGTCTTTAATGCATAAAAATCCACATGTGCCGATAAATCAGCTTCTCCAAGATTTTCAAGGATGGGGCAATATTTATGGTTTTTAACAGCTTGTAATGTTTGATTATATTGATATCTAGTTCTACCATTCGGAGCTATATCATAGCCGTAATCTATTATTAAGCCACTGCCGCTTAGTCTTTTTAGATGCTGCGCTATAAATTTTATAATTTCTATCGATTTATAAGATTCTTCAAGTACTGCCCCGTCTTTTGCTTCAATATGAGTACACAGCAGATATTCTTGTAGTTGCTTATTAACGCTTATTTTATCGTATTTAATTCTTTCGTCTACCGGCTGCACTACAAATATTCTTTCATACCATAATTCCTTGACTTTAATATATTGCTTTATCGGTATAGCATCAAAGAATTCGTTAGCTATTATTATAGTAGGTTTTTTTGCTATGTCTTCTACAAATGATTGATGACTAATCGGTAAATTAATATCTTGTAAATTAGCCTTTTGATAAGCAATAAAATTTTTATTAATTTCTATTAGTTCAATTGATAAGGCTTTATAAAATTCCGGTACTAATTTTGCAGTACGTAGTAAATCACGCATTAATAGACCTCGACCAGGACCAAGCTCTACTAAACTAAGACTTTTTGGGCAGCCAATTCTTTGCCACTCTCTGATACACCATAAGCCGATAATTTCACCGAATAGCTGTGAAATTTCAGGAGCCGTAACAAAGTCACCTTCATTAGCTAATGATTTTACTTGCTTATAATAGGAAGTAGGATTTAAGTTTAATACCTCCTGCATGAGGACATCGCAAGTAATATAACCGTTTTGATCAATTAATTGTCTTATTTTGGATTCGATTGACATATTAAATAACCTCCTAAAAGTAACATAGGTACAGATAAAATCTGTCCCATAGTTAAGCTATCTAAAATAAACCCGATTTGTATGTCGGGTTCTCTAAATATTTCAATAGTGATTCGGAAAAGACCGTAAAATGTGAAAAATATTCCTGAGTTTAAACCGCACTTTTTAAGAGTTTTGTGCTTAAATGTTGTATATGCTAAGATACTAAATAATACTAAACCTTCAAAAAAAGCTTCATATAATTGACTAGGATGTCTTGGCATCAAATCGCTATTCGGAAAAATCATACCAAAAGAAGAATTTGTAATACGTCCGTATAGTTCGCCGTTAATAAAATTAGCGATTCTACCTAAAAATAATCCGATAGGTACTACAGGGGCTATTATATCCGTGAGACTTAAAAAATTAATTTTATATTTTCGGCAAAACAAATAAGCAGTAATAATCCCCCCTAAAGCTCCGCCATGGAAAGACATCCCACCTTCATAAGTTTTTAAGATATCTATTGGATTTGAAAAATATCTAGAAGGATTATATAATAAAACAAACCCTAGTCTGCCTCCGACTATTATGCCTATAACGGCATAAGTAATGAAATCTTCTAGATTTTTTTTGGTAATTTGAGGCTTAAATTTTTCTATAATTTTATTTGCATAGAACCAGCCTAGCAAAATTCCTATTACATATGAAAGAGAATACCAAGAGATAGCAAGTGGACCTATAGAGAAAATAATTGGATTGATATTAGGACATGTCATAGATAAATAAGTTATTTAATTCATTTAACGTCTGAGTTACGGAAAATTATGTAAGTAATTGACTAGGCAATTCAGTTTTTTATTATTTTTATAGGTTGCCGCAGCTGCTGCGTGGCTTTGCAATGACAGTATCTATATTTGCTTAGCAATACCAAATTCTTTTGAGTTAAAATTATTGATAAAAATAAAATTCTTAGTAATAATAAAAAAGATTTATATTTATAATAATAATGATAGGTAAAATATGCAATATTTAATGGATCTATATCATACCTCAAGTACTGAGTTAGTATTATTGTTTGTTATGTTAGTATCTCTTATACCGGTGATATTTCTAATTAAAAGATTAATTTTTATTCCGGTAAAAAATTATTTAACTAGACATCATTATGATGATTATGAAAGGATAAAAAAATATCCTATATTTTGTTATTTATTACATACTTTATTAGCACTTTACTTTGTATGTTGGGGAAAGATTTTTCATTCTACTTCTTTTAAAGCACATGTATTACTGGGAATCAAAGATACTATAGTAATCTTATATACTGGTATATCTGTGACGATGTTATTATTAACGCTTATAGATGCTTTTGCAGATCTGTATCACAATAGAATCAAAGCCGTTACAAAAAATGCACCGCTTAGCTTATATTTTCAAATATTAAAAATTGTTGTCATAGTTATTGCAGCAATGGTAACTATTTCATATATATTAAATATTTCGCTTAGTACATTCTTAACAAGCTTAGGTGCAGCCGCAGCTCTTTTAACATTTGTTTTCAAAGATACCGTTTTAGGATTACTTGCAAGCTTGCAACTAACTACTCAAGAAATTATTAATATTGGAGACTGGGTACGTATAGGCACAATTGAAGGAACAGTTGAAAAAATTACTATTTCCGTAGTAACAATTAGGAATTTTGACCAATCTATTTCCACAGTTCCTACTTACAGCATTTTAAATTCTAACGTAACTAATTATAGAGGAATTAGTGAATCAGGAGCAAGAAGGGTAAAGAGAGTATTTAATATTAATATGGCAACTATTAACTTCTGTGATGCTACTATTTTAAAAGCACTAAAAAAATCTCCTTATATATCAAAGGATGTAATAGATAAAATCACTCTTGATAAAGAAGAGAAAGATTTAACCAACATTAAACTATTCAAATTATATATTCAGGAATATCTAAAAAATAATCCAGCAGTTTATACCGAAGGGTTTACTTTTCTAGTAAGACAGCTTGAACCTACGATTAATGGGTTGCCTATAGAAATATATATCTTTGTTAAAGAAGTAAATTTAGTAGGTTATGAAAATATACAGGACAATATTTCTGAACATTTCATTTCCATACTTCCTGAATTTAAATTAAAAATATTTCAGAATGTAGGAGTGGTATAATATATCCGAAGTAAAATGAAAAGTAGTAAAAATAAATTAAATTTGTATCCAAGCTGGAAGTTGTCTTTCAGCTTGGATACAAATTTAATTTATTTTTACTACTTTTGAAAGCAAAGAAGTATATTATACTACTTGATTATTTGCTCTAAATGCTTTAAAACTTAAAGCTTTAAAAATATTAAAATTTAAGACCTAGGAATGAATAATAATATAATTAATTTAATAGCCGCTATTATACTGTCTTTAAGTATAATTTTCGGTTGGCAGTATTTTGTTGTAAAACCTGAACAAAAAAAACAGCAACAGCAAATAGCAGTGCAGAAAGCAGAAAATTTAAAGAAACAACAGTTAAAAGCTTTAGTCGAACCTGCAACTGGTATTGTTGTGCAAGAAGAAAGTCAAGTACAGCGTATTAAAATAGAATCTGAATCACTTACCGGTTCTATTTCATTAAAAGGACTTAGATTTGATGATTTAATATTAAAGAAATATAAACAAGATTTATCTAAAAATAGTCCTGAAGTGAGATTATTTTCACCGGCTAATACAGAAAATGCATATTTTGCTGAAGTTGGTTTAGTTAGTAATTTATCTAGTGTAAAACTCCCTAACAACGATACTATATGGAATAGTGATAGTGAAATATTAAGCCCTGAAAAACCTGTGCATTTATTTTGGGTTAATGAAGACGGAGTTAAATTTTTAGTTACTATTACTGTCGATGAAAACTATTTATTTACTATAGAGCAAACCATCGTTAATAATAGTGATAAAGAACTTCCTGTGCAATCTTACGGTTTAATAAATCGTAAATATATTGCCGTAGAGAAAGCGGTGAATATATTACATCAAGGACCTATCGGGTGTATAGACGAGAATCTTAAAGAATATTCTTATGATGATATTAAAGATAAGAAAAGTGAAAAATTTGCAGCAAGTAAGGTTGATTGGATAGGGATTACCGATAAATATTGGTTATCTTCCTTGATTCCGGATAAATCAAGTAATTACAGCTCAAATTTTAATTATGCTCTTAAGCAAGGGACTGAAAGATATCAGGTAGATTTTATTTCACCGGTACAAATAATAAAGCCTGGCGAAAATTTTTCAATTAAAAGCAGAATTTTTGCTGGAGCAAAAAAAGTAGACTTGCTTGATAAATATGAAAAGCAATATGATATTAAATTATTTGATAGAGCTATTGATTTCGGCTGGTTCTATATAATTACCAAACCGGTTTTCTACGCCATGAATTTTTTCTATGGCTATGTCGGTAATTTCGGTGTTAGTATATTAATTGTTACGGTTATAATTAAGCTATTAATGTTTACTTTAGCCAATAAGTCTTATCGTTCGATGAAAAAAATGAAAAATTTACAGCCGGAAATCGATAGGATAAAAAATTTATACAGTGATGATAAAGCACGTTTAAATCAAGAAATTATGGCTTTATATAAAAAAGAAAAAGTAAATCCGGTAGCTGGTTGTTTACCTATACTTGTTCAAATTCCGTTATTTTTCTCCATTTATAAAGTATTGTATGTAACTATTGAAATGCGGCAAGCGCCGTTTTACGGCTGGATTAAAGACTTATCTGCATCTGACCCTACTACTATTTTTAATTTATTCGGCTTATTACCGTTTTCGCCGCCGTCATTTTTAATGATTGGAGCATGGCCTATTTTAATGGCTATTACTATGTTCTTACAGCAAAAAATGAGTCCTGAACCTGCGGATCCGATGCAAGCTCAAGTAATGAAATTTATGCCGCTAATTTTTTTATTTATGTTTAGTAGTTTTCCTGTGGGACTTTTAATATATTGGTCTTGGAATAATATTCTATCCATCATTCAACAATATTATATTAATAAATTTAATTAATGAGAATAGATAAAAATTTACCTAATTATTTAACTATTGCTCGAATAATGGTAATTCCAGTTATTATACTGGTATTTTATATAAATAATTCACTTGCACGTACACTTGGGGCATTATTATTTGTTTTAGCTAGTATTACGGATTTTTTTGACGGTTATATTGCAAGAAAATATAATTTAATTACAAGTTTCGGCAAGATGTTTGACCCTATAGCAGATAAGCTACTTGTAGGTTGCGTTATTATCATGCTACTAAAAAAAGATAATGTAGATGAGATACCTTGCTTATTAATTTTAGCACGAGAATTTTTAGTTAGCGGTCTTCGGGAATTTTTAACTCTAGTAAAGGTTAGTGTGCCTGTATCGAGACTTGCTAAGGTAAAAACGTTTTTACAAATGTTTGCTTTATCGATATTGATACTAGGCTCAAAAGGTTCAGGAATTATTTATTTAGATATAGTAGGGGAAATAATTTTATGGATTGCCGCTTTTTTAACAATCATTACAGGTTATTCTTATTTTAAAGCCTGTAAGAAATATTTTTAAATAGGAGAATTTTATGATACATGTAAAATATATAATTATTAGGGTTTATTATGGTGTCTAGTTTAAATCTTTACGCTGCTAACAATGATATAATTGCCAATAAGAAAGTTGTGAAGGTAGAAGTAAGTAATGAACATTTAAAAACATTAAATGAAGCTTCTACTCTTTTAATTAGTTGTGTAGATTTTAGATTAATAGATGAAACAGATAAATTAATGAAGCAATTAGGATTAGAAGATAATTTTGATAAAGTATCACTGCCCGGTGCATCGCTTGCTCTCATTAACGACAAATATACTTATTGGGGAAAAACAATAGAAGATACTATTGAGATTTTGCAAGAATTACATAACATAAAACAAATTGTTTTTCTTGATCATAGAGAATGTGGAGCTTATAAAATACTTATAGGTCAGGAACAGCTAAATACCAAGGAAAAAGAAACGGCAGCACATGCAGCAATTTTAAACAAGGCCCGTGATATAATAAAAGAACAATTCCCCCAATTAAAAGTTTATACTTTTTTAATGGGTCTTGATGGTGTAGTAGAGCAGATTTATGAAATACCTAGCTAAAAGCGGAGTTGTTGTATGGATAGGTTTATCCGTCATTGCGAGGACATTGCGTAGCAATTGACGAAGCAATCTCAGGAGTTTGTTATTATTTCATGAGATTGCCGCCACAGCCTACGGCTGCTCGCAATGACGATTTTTGACCCGTACAATAACGGCTAAGAAAAGTAATTTATTTTATATTTTTGCTCTTATTATCATTAGAATCAGCAGTATTATTCTTTTGGTCGTTTTCTACCGATAGCTTAGAGATAGATAGTTTTTGTTTATATTTTTGTTGCTCTGCTAAAAAATTTTGAGCCTCTTTGGAAAGCCTGTTATATAGTTCACGTTTCTTCTTATTAATCTTGACTATTGCTACTCTATATTTTTGTATTTCCTTCCGTACTTCCGGTTTTATAGTACCGGCGTAAGCAGAAAAATCATCTATAATTTTTTGTGTTGTAATATCGTTAGTTTTTGCTGCATCTTTTTTTGAGCCGTCAGAAGTTGTACTATTGGCAAAGCAGCTTGTACTAAGTAAAATAGCTATTCCAAATATTATTTTTTTTATCATATAAACCTTAAGCCTTATTCTTGATAAGTAGACCATTTTTAAGTCTAATAGTCAATAGACTTCTTTTGGAACTCTACTTCTAGGGGTAATTTATACGTCAATCCGGTACTCGCATCCTCACGTACTTTTTTATACGCTGCGGTGCTGCGTTTCGTGTTTCCTCCAAATTTCTCCCTACAAGCGAGTTCGAAAAGAAGTCTATTATATAATAGAAATTATATGTGTTTTCTATTTGTATGTTATTGTTTGGTGAGTATAAATATACTAATAGTTGGGAAAAATATACAATAATAATAACGCTCAAGAGTTTTATAGCAGAACAATCAATGCAGATTTGTCTAATAACTATAAAGCATTTACTAGCTATTTACCTGAACAAGCTCATATTTTAGATGCAGGTTGCGGAGTTGGTCGTGATACACGATATTGTTTAAGTCAAAGATATCAAGTTACTGTTTTTGACGGTTCAACCGAAATGGTTAAATGAGCTACAAAAGCAACCGGAATAAGATGTACTGCACTCCACTTTTCAAGATATCGATTTTAAGGAGTCGTTTGATGGTGTTTGGGCTCAAGCAACTCTCCTTTATGTACCTTATAATGAAACAATCAATGTGTATAAAAAATTCATGCTGCATTAAAGCCGGAAGGCATTTTTTATGTTTCTTACGGATACGGTTCAGATATTATACAACGTGATGATCGTGATTTTTACAATATGCATGAAGATACAATAAAACCTTATTTTAACAGGCTTTTTGAAATAGTTAAAATATGGACGGACAAGAGTAAGAGATTCTCTCCAAGTAAAGAGGCATTATGGTTAAATTTTATAATTTTATTTCATTTCTTTTGAGAAAAATCAATAAGTTTGACTTTTCTAACATATTCTAGTATAATATTTATCTTCAAAATAAATAGAAAAATTTAATTTATGAATACTCCCAAAAATGACAATTATCTCTCGGAACTAAGCAAGGTAATTTGGCCTATAGAAAGATATGAAAATAAGAAGTTTCTTCCTATGGCGTTTATGATGTTCTGTATTTTATTAAACTACTCAACGCTTCGTTCAATTAAAGACGGGTTTGTAGTAACGGATATAGGAGCAGAAGCAATAAGTTTCTTAAAAACATATATAGTACTCCCTGCTGCCGTAATCGCTATGGTAATTTATGTTAAGCTCTGCGATATTTTAAAGCAAGAAAACGTGTTTTATGTTATTACTTCATTTTTCTTAGGGTATTTTGCATTATTTGCGTTTGTTCTTTACCCTTACCCTGATTCAGTTCATCCTGATCCTGAAACCATAGAATCTTGGAGTGTAGCTTATCCTAATTTCAAATGGTTTATAAGAATAGTTGGGAAATGGAGTTTTGCATCTTTTTATACTATGGCAGAGCTTTGGGGAACAATGATGCTTAGTTTATTATTTTGGCAATTTGCTAACCAAATTACTAAAACCGATGAAGCTAAACGTTTTTACTCAATGTTTGGTTTACTTGCTAATTTAGCATTGCCTGTAACATCCGTAATTATTGGATATTGCTTGCATGAAAAAACTCAAATAGTTGCAGAACATCTAAAATTTGTGCCTTTATTTGTTATAATGATAATAAGTAGCTTTTTGGTAATATTAACATATAGATGGATGAATAAAAACGTTCTAACCGATCCTAGACTTTATGATCCGGCATTAGTAAAAGAAAAGAAAGCTAAAGCTAAAATGTCATTAATAGACAGTTTTAAAATGATCTTTACTTCTAAGTATGTAGGTTATATTGCATTGTTACTTATTGCTTACGGTGTTTCAGTAAATTTAGTTGAAGGTGTTTGGAAATCCAAAGTAAAAGAATTATATCTGACGAAAGAGGCTTACACTATATATATGGGGAAGTTCCAATTTTATCAGGGTTGGGTTGCAATTGCTTTTATGCTTATAGGTAGTAATATTTTAAGAAAAGTATCATGGCTAACTGCAGCTATGATAACTCCATTAATGATGTTAATTACCGGTGCAGCGTTTTTTGCATTTATCTTTTTTGATAGTGTTATTGCTATGCATTTAACAGGTATTCTTGTTTCAGGTCCTTTAGCACTTGCTGTTATGATCGGTATGATTCAAAATGTTTTAAGTAAAGGTATAAAATATTCTTTATTTGATGCCACTAAAAACATGGCGTATATTCCGCTTGATAAGGATTTACGAGTAAAAGGGCAAGCTGCTGTTGAAGTTATCGGAGGAAGATTTGGTAAATCAGGTGGTGCTATTATTCAATCTACATTCTTTATTTTATTTCCTGCATTTGGTTTTGTAGAGGCAACTCCTTATTTTGCTTCTATATTCTTTGTAATAGTAATATTATGGATATATGCCGTTAAAGGTTTAAATAAAGAGTATAAAGTTTTGGTAAATAAAACCGAAAATAGAATTTGTTAAAATTTAATTTTATAAAAAAACACGCTTAAGAGTCTAGCAGAAATTTATTTACTGCTAGACTCTTAAGCTTGCTTTTTTTATAGTCGGAGAGTTTATAATATGACAAATACAAGATCCAAAATTAAAATTCCAAGATCGCCATATGTAAAAAAATATAATAGTTGGCGAGTAAGGATTTTGTATTCTATTATTATAGGTTACGCAACTTTTTATTTTTGTCGTCAGAATTTTAATATAGCAACTCCTGCTATAAGAGAATATTTTGGGGTTACTAAAACGCAAATTGGCTGGATATTAACTGCTTCATCTATTATGTATGGAGTTAGTAAAGCGTGTAACGGGTTTATTAGCGATAAAGTTAATGCTCGGATATTTATGGTTTTGGGTCTTTTATTTGTCGGGATCATTACTATGCTAATAGGTTTTTCAGATTCTTTATGGCTTATAGGAATTTTATGGATAGCCAGTAACTGGTTTCAATCTATGGGCTGGCCTCCTGCAACAAAGATGCTTACTCACTGGTTCGCTTCAAAAGAACTTGGAACTAAATGGGCTATGGGTGCAACTTCTAATCAAATAGGTGGTGCCCTTGCTATGATAAGCTGCGGTTATTTAATCGATAAATTTGATTGGAGAGCTGCCTTTTTTGTTCCAGGTGTAGTTGCTTGTGTAGTATCGCTTTTTTTATATAATAGGCTTCGTAATACTCCAAAAGAAGTAGATTTATCTACCGTAGAGGAATATAAAGAATATCCGCTTGAAGCTATAGGAGATTATGAGAAGCTATTAACTCCACAATTACTTAAAATGGTCTTTTGTAATAAGCTAATATGGTATGTTTGTTTAGCAAACATGTTTGTTTATATAATACGTTCTGGAGTAATTTATTGGGCTCCAACATTTTTAAAAGATTTACGTAATATAAGTCTTGTAAATGCAGGCTTACAAATCGGTTTATATGAAATGATAGGTATCCCAGGGGCATTAATAGCAGGTGTTTTATCTGATAAACTATTTCAAGGTCGTCGAGGTCCTGTTGCATCCATATGTATGGTATTGCTTAGCTTATTGTTAGTCTTGTTTTGGAAACTTCCTATTCACAGTGAATTATTAAGTATAGTAATTCTTTCTTTAATAGGCTTTTTTGTTTCAGGACCTCAGCTCCTTGTAGGTATAGCAGCTGCTGATTTTAGTACCCGTCAGGCTGTCGGTACGGCTAATGGATTATCAGGATTATTTGGTTATTTAGGAGCGGCTATTGCGGGAGTCGGCGTAGGATGGATTAGCGATAATTATGGTTGGAATGGGGTATTTATATTTTTCAGTATTTCTGCTCTTTTAGGAGGAGGATTATTTGCTTTAATATGGAATCATTCAGCTACAAAATATATTTAATAATTATAATAAATAGGTTACAAAATGACAATACAATATACTTTTTCAATGATTAAGCCTAATGCTATCAAAAGGAATAAAATAGGGCAAGTTAATACTTACTTAGAAAATGCCGGTTTAAAAATAGTGGCTCAGAAAATGAAATTTTTAACTAAATATGAAGCTGCATGTTTTTATGATGAGCATAGAGCAAGACCATTTTTTAAGAGCTTAGTTGAATATATTACTTCAGGAGCGGTAGTGCTTCAAGTGCTTAAGGGGGAGGATGCTATAACTTTAAACCGTACCGTTATGGGTGCAACTAATCCTGCTGAAGCTGAAGCAGGCACTATTAGAAAAGATTTAGGCGAATCAATTGAGGCTAATAGTATTCATGGTTCAGATAGTGAAAATAGTGCGAAAAGAGAAATCGAATTTTTCTTTAATAAATCTGAAATTATAGAATAATTAATGCTAAAATATGACGTAATAGTTATAGGCGGTGGACATGCAGGCGTAGAAGCAGCCGCTGCTTCTGCACGTCTTGGAGTTCCTACTCTCTTAATTACGTTAAAACCGGAAAATTTAGGCGAAATGTCTTGCAATCCAGCAATCGGTGGCATTGCAAAAGGCACATTAGTTAAAGAAATCGATGCACTTGATGGGTTAATGGGTTATGTTATAGACCAAGCCGGTATACATTATAAAATGCTGAATGAGACTAGAGGACCAGCAGTTTGGGGACCTAGAGCTCAAGCTGATCGAAAGCTTTATAAAAAAGCAATGTATCAAATATTAACAAATTATCCTAATCTAGATATATTATATGGAAAAGTGGAAGATATAGAAATTAAATCTTCTAAAATTGAAGCGGTTATTTTAAATAACGGTAGCAAAATTCTTTGTCAAAAAATTATATTAACTACAGGTACTTTCCTATCGGGTCTTATTCATATTGGACAAAAAAAAATTCCTGCAGGTAGAGTAGATGAAGAGCCTTCGTATGGATTATCAAATACATTAAAACAAATAGGTTTTAAACTGGCTCGTTTAAAAACAGGTACACCGCCTCGCATTGATGGACGTACTATTGATTATAGTAAAACAATTTTACAACCCGGTGATAAAATTCCTCGTCCTTTTTCTGAATTAACAAATATTGTTAATGTTTCTCAGATAAATTGTTTTATCACAAACACAACCTCAGAAACTCATGATATTATACGTGAGAATCTTGATAAATCCGCAATGTATTCAGGGCAAATAGAAGGAATAGGACCACGATATTGTCCTTCTATTGAAGATAAAATAGTCAGATTTAGTACAAAATCAGAACATCGTATATTTTTAGAACCTGAAGGGTTAGATGGTTATACGATTTATCCAAACGGTATTTCTACTTCTTTGCCTGAAGATGTGCAACATAAATTAATCAAAACAATACCAGGATTAGAAAATGTAAAGGTTTTACGTCCAGGTTATGCTATAGAATATGATTATGTTGATCCACGTGAAATAAGTGTTACGCTAGAGACAAAAAAAATAGCTGGATTGTATTTGGCCGGGCAAATTAACGGTACTACAGGATATGAGGAAGCCGCAGGGCAAGGTATAATAGCCGGTATAAATGCTGCTTTAGCAGTAAAAGATCAAGCACCGTTTATGTTAACAAGAGCAAACAGTTATATTGGAGTAATGATTGACGATTTAACAACATTTGGTACTATAGAACCTTATCGTATGTTTACTTCTCGCTCAGAATATAGATTATCTTTAAGAGCAGATAACTCTGATTTACGTTTAACGGAATTAGGGATGAACATTGGAGTCGTATCAGAAAAACGTAAAAAAATATTCACAAAAAAATGTGAAGACATAGAAAAAATAAAATCATTATTAAATACCTTGTCTTTAACTACTAGTAAACTTGCTAAAATGGGTATACAGGTTGCACAGGATGGTACATATAAAACAGTATTAGACTTATTTAAAATACCTAATTTTAATGTTGAACAAGCTATTAAAATTTTTCCTATGCTTAAAGAAACACAAAATAATAACATTTTGCAATTACTCTATATTGAAGCAAAATATGCTTCATATTTAACTAGACAACACGCAGATATTAATTTATTTCAAAGTGAAGAGGCGCAGTTCATACCTAAAAATATTGACTATTTTAAAATACCAAGTATATCATTAGAGATACAGGAAAAACTTTCTTCCCATAAACCTACTACTATTGGTGTAGCACGTCGAATTCCAGGGGTTACACCTGCAGCAATTACGGCTATTATAATTTATTTAAAAACTAAATATAGTGATGGAAGTTCCACGTGAAATAATTGAAAAGTTAGAAATTTTTCAACAGTTAGTTAAAAAATGGAATAAATCAATCAATCTTGTATCGGATAATACTATACATAATTTTTGGCAACGTCATATATTAGACTCATTACAATTAATACAATATATTGATAATAAAGAAATACATTTGGTTGATATAGGAAGCGGTTCCGGTTTGCCTGGTATAGTATTATCTATAGCGGGGGTAGCGCAAGTAAGTTTAATAGAAGCTGATTTACGTAAATGTATATTTTTAGAAAAAGCATCAAAGATATCAAATAATAACATACAAATAATCAATCAAAGAATAGAAAAAGTAGAAATAGATTGTAGTATATTAACTTGTAGGGCTTTCTCTAACTTAAATACAATATTTAATTGCATAAAAAATATTTCAGTACGAGGAAAATTTTTGTTATTAAAAGGAAAAAATTATTTAACTGAAATAGTAGAAGCTAAAGAGAGATGGTTATTTGGTTATTTAATACATCAAAGTATTACTTGTGAAGAAGGGAAAATTCTAGAAGTTAGTAATTTAACAAAAATGATATGAAAGTAATTGCTATTGTTAATCAAAAAGGAGGGGTAGCTAAAACTACAACTACTGTGAATTTAGCTACAGCTTTTGCTGCTGTAAATAAAAAAATTTTAGTTATAGATCTTGATCCTCAAGGGAATAGTAGTACCGGTTTTGGAATTAATCAGCAACAACGCAAAAATACTATATACCAAGTATTAACAAATTTAATAGAATTGCAAGATGCAATAATTTCTACAGATATACCAAATTTAGAAATAATTACTTCAAACACTAATCTATCTGCGGCTGAATTAGACTTAACAAAATTAAAGGACCGAGAATATATTTTAATGAGGCTATTGGCAGAAATAAAAATATTATATGATTATATAATTATTGATTGCCCTCCTTCATTAAATTTATTAACGGTAAACGCTTTAGTTGCAAGCGATGAAGTACTGATTCCAATGCAATGTGATTTTTATTCTTTAGAAGGATTAAGTCATTTGTTAAAAACAATTGAAATTGTAGAGAAAAAATTAAATCCTAAGATAAAGATTACAGGTATATTATTTACAATGTATGATAAGCGTAATCGTTTAACGGAACAAGTAGAAGATGATGTTAGAAAATGCTTAGGAGCATTAGTATTTAAAACCGTTATTCCAAGAAATATTAAACTATCTGAAGCTCCTTCATATGGAAAACCGGCTATTATATATGATTATAAATGTTCGGGAGCAGTTGCATATATAGAACTTACAAAAGAAATCTTAGAAAGATATGGCGAAAAATAAAGGACTAGGAAGAGGATTATCTTCATTACTTGGAGAAGAAGTTATTTCTATAGAATCAGAAATAGTACAAATAATAAATATTGATAAAATAAGACCAAACGAGAATCAGCCTAGAAAAAACTTTGAATATGATAAAATAAAAGAATTAGCAGATTCTATATTGAATAATGGTTTATTACAGCCTATTATTGTTGATAATAATTTCCAAATTATAGCAGGAGAGCGACGCTGGCGTGCATGTAAATTAGCAAAAGTTTTAGAGATACCGGTAATTATAAAAAATTTAGATGCTAGAGAGAGTATGGAAATAGCATTAATTGAGAACATACAAAGAACTGATTTAACAGTGATGGAAGAAGCTCGTGGCTTTAAATATTTAATAGAAAATTTTAATTATACGGCAGAAAAATTAGCTGAAAGGCTTGGTAAAAGTCGTAGTCATATAGCTAATTTATTAAGGCTTAATAATTTGCCGCAGTCTATTCAAGATAAAGTAAATGAAAATATACTAAGTATGGGTCAAGCTCGGTGTTTAATAAATCATGAACATGCAGAAGTAATAGCCGATTATATTATAAATAATGATTTAAATGTACGTCAAACAGAAGAACTAGTAAGACAATGGTATAAAAATGAGTATATAAAATCCCCGAACAATAATAACAAAATAGGAAAGCGTTTTTTAAAGGACAACGCTACGGATAATGATCTAGAATTATTAGTAAAAGCTTTATCAGAAAAATTTGGTATAAAAATAACAATAGAAAATTATCCATTAGGTGGAAAATTAATATTTCATTATAAAGATTTGGAAGAATTAGACTTGATATTGTTAAAATTAAATTAAAATGCATATGGAAAAATTATCAATAAGCTTGAACGAAAAATTATAAGTATAAAAGTATACACAATCCTCAAGCTGCTAAAATTAAAGTATATATACAGCATTTTATTTCTTAAAATAAATATCTAAACGAGAAACACAATGATAGAAATTACAATGTCTAATTTTGAATTATATGATCATAGAGCAATAAATTCATACAATACAGTAGTAAATAATTATATATCGGTGTAAAAATAATATAAGGAAATAAGTAATTTATGTCATATCAATATGTTTATGCAATGGTTGGTTTAAGCAAAATTATAAATGGTAAACGAATTTTAAAAGAAACAAATTTATCATTTTTACCAAAAGCTAAAATCGGTATAATAGGTCCAAATGGAGCAGGCAAATCGACTTTATTAAAAATAATGGCAGGTATTGATAAAGAGTTTGAAGGTAAAGCAACAGCTAAAATTGGTATAAAAGTAGGATATTTACCTCAAGAACCGTATCTTGATGCTAGTAAAAATGTTTTTGATAATATCATAGAAGGTCTTCATGAAAAGAAAAAACTTATTGATGAATTTAATTATATAAGTAACAAATTTGCTGCTGAAATCGCTGATGAAGAAATGCAAAAGCTTTTTGATAAACAAGCAGAATTGCAAGAAAAAATAAACAATTGTGATGGATGGAATCTAGAACGTGAAATAGAGATCGCAATGCTTGCTTTACGTTGCCCACCAAAAGAAGCAGATATTACAAAAATTTCCGGTGGAGAAAAAAGAAGAGTGGCTTTATGTAAATTGCTTTTAGAGAAACCTGATATGTTGTTACTTGATGAACCTACAAATCATTTGGATGCAGAATCAGTTTCTTGGCTTGAGGATTATTTAAAGCATTATGAAGGTACTGTAATAGTAATTACCCATGATCGTTATTTTTTAGATAATGTTACAGAATGGATATTAGAAATAGATCGTGGAAATTGTATACCGTGGGAATCAAATTATAGTTCTTGGCTTGAGCAGAAGCAAAAAAAATTAGCTTTAGAAAGTAAAGAAGACGATGATAGAAAAAAACAATTGAATCGTGAACTTGAATGGATTCGTCAAACTCCAAAAGCTAGACAATCAAAAAATAAAGCACGTATTACAGCATATCAAGAGTTATTAAATAAACAACAAGAACAAAAAACTGATCCTACTCAAATAATTATACCTAACGGACCTCGTTTAGGTGATTTTGTTATTGAAGCAGAACATATAGCTAAAAAATTTAATAATAAAATATTATTATCAGATTTTAGTTTTAAAGTTCCACGTGGAGCTATTGTAGGAATTATTGGACCGAATGGAGCAGGTAAGTCTACTTTGTTTAATATTATTACAGGTAAAATAATGCCAGATAGTGGTTCTATTAAAATTGGTCAAACGGTCAAATTAGGTTATGTCGATCAATCACGGGATCATTTAGATGATAATAAGACTATATGGGAAGAAATTTCAGAAGGTCTAGATGAATTACAACTTGGTAATAGAATAATTAAAAGTAGAGCTTATTGTGCAGCTTTTAATTTTAGAGGCGGTGATCAACAAAAAAAAGTTGGACAACTTTCAGGTGGAGAACGTAACAGAGTACATTTGGCAAAATTACTAAAAGCAGGAGCAAATGTTATATTATTAGATGAGCCGTCTAATGATTTAGATATTGATACGTTAAGAGCACTTGAAGATGCTATTTTAGATTTTGCAGGTTGTGTATTAGTGATTAGTCATGATAGATGGTTTTTAGATAGAATAACCACTCATATTATATCATATGATAAAGAAAATAATGCTATATGGTTTGAAGGAAATTATCAAGATTATCATGAATATATGCTAAGTACTAACGGGGAAAGTATTTTAAATCCAAAATATAAACATAAGAAATTAATATAAATATGTCTTTAACACAAATATTATTAATTTTGTTTGTAGGAATATTGGTAACAAAACCGCATGATATTTTTATAATTATTAAAGAATTAAAAAAAATAAAAGCATATTTAATTAATATTAAGTCATCTATTGTAAAAAATATAGATGAACAGTTAGAAACAGAGCAGGTAAATTTTTATTTAAACAAAATTATTAACCTAGAAGGTTATTATCATGGTAGTTATGATTTAACGACAATAAAAGAAAAATATTATACACTAATAATTAATAATGACTTAATAGAAAATGAATCAGTACCTGATATAACAGAGAAACACTAATCCGTACCTCGTTCAATTAATTAAATCTAAGAATTATGCAAAAAGTAGTAAAACTTAACAATATCAAAATAGGAAATGATTTACCGTTTGTTCTAATTACAGGGCCTTGTCAGATTGAAGGAAAAGATCATGCGTTGTTTATGGCAGAAAAACTTGTTAAATTAACTAGCAAGCTTGAGATTCCATTTATTTATAAATCTTCTTTTGATAAAGCTAATAGAACTTCCGTATATGGGATTAGAGGAGTTGGTATTGAGAAAGGTTTAGAAATTTTATCAAAAGTAAAATCTGAATTCGATTGCCCTATTGTTACTGATGTTCATTCAGAGAGTCAATGTACTGAAACAGCCGAAGTAGCAGATATTTTACAAATTCCGGCATTTTTATGTAGACAAACCGACTTGCTTCAAGCTGCAGCAAAAACAGGTAAAATAGTAAAAGTAAAAAAAGGACAGTTTCTAGCTCCGTGGGATATGAAAAATGTACAAACAAAACTAGAAGCTTTTGGAGTAAAGGATATATTATTTACAGAGCGAGGAGCATGTTTTGGCTATAATAACTTGGTATCTGATATGCGTAGTCTTGCAATAATGGCAGAGTTAAATGTACCTGTAGTTTTTGATGCCACACATTCCGTTCAGCAACCGGGCGGGCTAGGAGGCAGTACCGGCGGAGAAAGAAAATATGTAGAGTTACTTGCAAAGGCAGCAACTTCTGTAGGTATCGCCGGTATGTATATGGAAGTACATCAAGACCCCGATAACGCTCCAAGCGATGGTCCATGTATGATGAAGTTGGATAATCTAGAGTCTATTCTTATCAAACTAAAAAAATATGATAAAATTACAAAAGAAAAATAACTTCAAATTTTACCTTTCAAAATATATATAAATATCCCCCCTATTAATTCAATTTTAAAATAGAAGTAATAATTTTTTACAATATAAAAAAATAGAACTTTCTTATCGTTAGAATTTCACAAATGCGCCTTTAAATCTTTGTTGTAAATTTACTTATTTAGAATTTTTTTAAATAGTATTAATATTAATTTATTCAGCTTATAGATCAAAAATGTTTTTATTTGTATAAATGCAAATAACTTATAGGTATAATTATTATATGGAATCAAATAAAAGCAGTTGGCAGTACACTGCTTGGTAGTCCTAAACAGAAAAATATAAATGATTTTTTGACGGAGTAAATAATAATATAAAATTAAAACCTTATCAAGTAACCGATAATGTAGAATCTAATAAAGAACAAAAAAAATATTATAAAGAAGCATTAGAATAGCTTGATAAACTTACGGGATCGCAAGCTGAGCGTATTATTATATCTATAAATGAAATAAAAGCCAATGCTCATTATTATTTAGGTATGATTTATGAAAATAGTAAATCGGAATTAGATTGGTTTAGAGCAATAAGAGAATATATTAGTACTCTGGAAATTGAGAAAGATTTTAACTTTCTCTATAACCATGATACAATTCCGTACATTTTTTTAGCAATATTTGTAAAAAAATAGGTGGATTATTTTAAATTTAGGGAGATTCTATAAGGACGAAAATAAAAGCGAAATAGTAATTAAATTGCTTCTTGAAGCAATAAAATATTTCAAGGTAAGTTTAAGTATAGACCCGATAGAAGAGTATAGTTTTATTCTTAGAGAAATTTTTAACATCCCTAAGAATAAAAAAGAAGTAGAGAAGTAGCTATCTTTAAAAAAAGATCTTTATATATCTTTAGAAGAATTTTTATTTAAATTAAATTTAATATCGCTAGCTGCTTTTGAATATTTAAAGGCTGCAAGTATAGCTAGCCCTCAGGAAGAACAAAAATTATTGTTAAAAGTTCATAAAGTTTATAGTACGGAGATGGAGGAAAATACTGTTTTTATACGCTCAATGCTTGACAAAGGTAAGATGGAAGATCTGAGTATAGTTACTAAAGAGGCTGACAGAACAAAATTTTTAAGTGATACACAGACTATAATAAATGATTTTGTTTCACTGCCGGAGCTGCAAGCCAAGGAGTGGTCAGAAGTACAACAAAATCAAAATGAGCAATTGACTAATAATCAACAAGAAGTAAACAAATGCCAATTAATACAGGACATAGGCATTGGGTAAATATGAGATAATGATACAAATAAGATAATATTTACTTATAATGATCCTTTGGGCAGATCATTAAATGATCGTCCTGACTTAGTAAAACTTATTACCGAGGTTTGCTCTGATGCAGAAATAATGGATTTAAAAACTCAACAACAAGAAGAAGGAAATACTTAGGACTACGGAGTTTTGGTATGCAATGATTTAATAAGACAATCTCAAGCTGAAACATTAAAACAAAGTTTAATAGCTCTCAACAAGTCCAAGAACAACATGTTTATATTAACATTAGATAGTAATACTTCAGATAACGAAGAAGATAAAGATAATAACGTTAATAGTAATGAAGTAGAACGTCCTCCTTATGATAATAATGACGAAGTTGAGGTAGGTGGAGCAATTATGCAACTTAATGATTAACATTAAAAGTTTGACGTTGCGATGTCATTCCTGCTGTTGCAGGAATGACATCGGCATTCTAATAACAATGTCCACTCGCAATACTTGCATTTACACCGAGAAAGAATTACCGCAGCCGCATTTTGCTTTAGCTTGCGGATTACTAACGTTGAAATATGAACTGCCTAGTTCTTCTATAAAATCAAGAGTGCAATCTAGCATAAATTTTTGAGAGATAGGATCAATAATAATTGTAGCATTATGTTTAGTAATGACATAATCATCTTGCTCTATATTATCTTTTGAGACTAGTTCGTAATTATACATAAGTCCTGAGCAACCGCCGCTATCAACCGAAATGCGTAGTACTAAATTCTTATCTTTTTCTAGCTTTACTAACTCGCAAACCCGTTCAAAAGCTCTATCCGTAATTGTTATCGTCACTTAAAATTACCTTGTAAAAGTCTCATAAACTATATAGTATATCTTGATATTTTTCAAGTTGGCTTTGTTGTGTGGATACCCAATCGGCATTGCGAGCAGCCGTAGGCTGCATGGTAATCTCATGAAATAATAACAAACTCCTGAGATTGCTTAGTCAATTGCTATGCAATTTCCTCGCAATGACGAAAAGTTAGAACCACAACAACGTCTTTCAAAATAAAGGATAATGATGCTTGCTTCATACGCTTCTGATCCTCTTAAAAGTAGGGGAAGATTATATAAGGAAATCCCGACCTCTTATAGAAACGAGTTTGAACGTGATCGTGATCGTATTATACATACTAATGCATTTAGGCGTTTGCAATATAAAACTCAAGTTTTTATTAATCACGAGGGAGATCATTACAGAAATAGGCTAACTCATTCTCTAGAGGTTGCGACTGTTGCACGTTCGGTCGCTAGTACTTTAAATTTATCAAATGATTTAGCTGAGACAATAGCACTTGCTCATGATCTTGGGCATACGCCTTTCGGTCATGCGGGAGAGCGAGCTTTAAATGAATGTATGAGAGAGTATAACGGCTTTTCTCATAATGCTCAATCTTTAAAGATACTAACATTACTTGAAAAAAGATATGCGGCTTATAATGGAGTAAATTTAACATGGGAAGTTTTAGAAGGAATAGTAAAACATAACGGTCCTATACTAGGCGAGATAAATGAATATATAGCAGAGTATAATAAGCAAAATGATTTAGAACTTAGTACCTATGCATCAGCAGAGGCTCAAATAGCAGCTCTTGCCGATGATATTAGCTATATTTCGCATGATTTGGAAGATAGTATCGGTGCTAAAATTATCGATTTTCATAGTCTTGCTGAACTTAAATATATTGATCAACATGTTGTTGAACTCAAGTCAAAATTTAAAAATATTAGTTCCTCATGTCTGATTTATGAGGTAGTACGTAAGCTAATACATGAGTTAATTACCGATTTATTATGGCAAACAAAAGAAAATTTAAATAAAGAAAAAATTACTAACATAGATGAGATACGTAACTTAAATTATCAGATAGTGGATTTTACGGACAAAACTAATAAAAATATTAAGGAAACTAAGAAGTTTCTTCATGAGCGAGTTTATAAAAGTAATAAAATTACGGCCATCAGCCTTAAATGTACTAAAATCGTACAAGGGCTGTTTAAGGTTTATATGGATGATATTAATTTATTGCCGGTTAATTGGAAAATGCTAATAGACTCTAATGAAACATATAGTAAAGCTAGAGTTGTTGCTGATTATATAGCAGGGATGACTGACCGTTTTGCCATTCAGGAATATAATCAGCTCTGCTCGACTTCCTACATAACTTGCTTCTAAGGGTAATTTGTGCGTCGTTCCGGTACTCGCATCCTCACGTACTAAAGTGTACGCTGCGGTGCTGCGTTCTATGTCTCCTACAAATTCCTCCTTATTAGCAAGCGTTTGTAAGAAGTCTATTCGCTGAATTTTAATAACATTTAATAATTATGAATATATTTAATCAATTGAAACAAGATATAATTGTGGCAAGCAGGCAATTATATAATAATCAAGAAATAGCAAATACTGCTACTATTGAAATACCGAAAGATAGTTTTAACGGTGATTTATCAAGTAATATTGCAATGATTATTGCAGCTAAAGAAAGTATTGCTCCTCGGGAAGTGGCTTTAAAATTTAAAGAAGTCCTTATAACATTACCTTATATTGCAAGTATAGAAATAGCAGGACCTGGCTTTATTAATTTTACTATAAAAGCTGATAGTTGGCAGGCATCAATAAAGGATATTTTACAGCATGAAGAAAAGTTTTTTGAAATTGATATAGATAAAAGCAAAAATATTAACATCGAGTATGTTTCGGCAAATCCCACCGGTCCAATGCATATAGGGCATGCTAGGGGTGCGGTATATGGTGATGTGCTAGCAAGGATTTTGCAAAAGGTAAGTTATTCCGTTACAAAAGAATATTATGTTAATGATGCAGGCTCACAAATAAATGATTTAGTTAGTACGGTATTATTACGTTATAAAGAGGCTTTAGGTGAGCAAATTACTATCCCTGCCGGGTTATATCCGGGAGAGTATTTAATTCCGCTTGGGCAAATTTTAGCGAAAGAATATGGCAATAAATTATTAACGATGAACTATGCTGAAAGGTTCAAAATAATTAAAAGTTTTGCCGTAGAAAAAATGCTTGATTTAAATAGAAAAGATTTAGCAGATTTAGGGATTAAACATGATATATTTTTCTTTGAGCAATCATTGCATGATAAAGGTGAGATAGAGGAAACAGTTAAACTACTGGAGCGTATGGGGCTAATTTATGAAGGTACGTTACCTGCCCCTAAAGGTAAAATTCACGAAGAGTGGGATAATAGAGTTCAAAAATTATTTAAATCTACTAAGTACGGTGATAGTCAAGATCGTCCTATAGAAAAAGCTGATGGAAGTTGGTCTTATTTTGCTTCTGATCTTGCATATGCTAAGGATAAAATAGAGCGGGGAGCGAATCACTTAATTTATGTACTTGGTGCCGATCATAGTGGATATGTTAAAAGAATTGAGGCAATAGTTAAAGCTTTAGGTAAGGAGCAGGTTAAAGTGGACGTTAAAATTTGTCAATTGGTCAATTTCGTGGAAAACGGTGTGCCGGTTAAAATGTCAAAACGTCTTGGGAGCTTTGCTAGTGTGCAAGACGTAAATCATGAGGTGGGGAAAGATATCATAAGATTTATGATGTTAACTAGACAAAATGATAAGCCACTTGATTTTGATTTGGTAAAAGTGAAAGAACAATCAAGAGAGAATCCTATCTTTTATGTACAATATGCACATGTGAGAACGATATCTATTTTATCAAAAGCTAAAGAATTAATGCCTGAATCTTATAATAACTTTGAATCAGGTAAGTATGATTTATCTTTATTATCCTCTGAAGAAGAAATTGAGATTATAAAACTTTTGGTTAGCTGGACAAAAACATTAGAAGCATCTGCAAAATATTTTGAACCGCATCGCATCGCATTTTATTTAATAAATTTAGCCTCAAAATTTCATTCTATGTGGAATTTCGGTAAAGAAAATAGCGATTATAGATTTGTAATTGAGAGCAATAAAGAATTAACTCTAGCACGCCTTGCTCTTGCAAGTGCCATACAGAAAGTTATAGCTAGCGGTCTCGAAGTGATAGGTGTAGAACCAATGAACAAAATGTAGTTAGGTTTTCATCGTCATTGCAAGGAGGTATTGCTCATGTGGATACCGAGTCGTCATTGTGAGCAGCCGTAGGCTGCGTGGCAATCTCATGAAATAATACTCCTGAGAGTGCTTAGTCAAAACTTACAATTTTTCCTCGCAATGACGTTTTTCTATTATCAAATTACTAAATATGATCAATAATATTTTTATTAAAATATTTCTAGTATTTTTAGTATGTATGTCCGCTATTTATTTTGGTTATCAATATTATCAGAATAGTAAGCCGGTAATTACTATTTATCCTGATGAGCTGCCTACAAAAATAAAACCGTCTATAATAGAAAATAACCAAATAGCCGCAGTACATAGTACGATATATGAAAATCTTCTTGTTAAAGATACAAATATTAAAACCGTAAAATTGCTTCCTGACCCTGAGAAACCTATGAGTATAGATTCTCGCAACCAAAGTCAAAGCGATGAATCTTTTGATGAAATATCTAATCTTATTGCATTAATAGAACCAAATAATAACGCCAAAAATGAAACGGATTTAAATATAATAAAGCTTGAAAAAGGAAGTAAAGATAAGGTTAGTAATGCTAAAAATTGTAAAAATAATGAAAGTTATAAAGTACAACTAGGTTCGGTAAAATCTGAAGCAGAAGCAATGAAAGAAGGGGAAAGAATAAAAAAGCAATTCCCGAAAATTCTTAAAAATGTTGTTATCACAACCAAAAAAGTTAAATATGACGACGGCAAATTTTTCTATTTAATCTTAGCCGGTGATTATGGTAGTCTTAGTCAAGCTAAAGCAGTTTGTAAGAAATTAGCTTATAATAAGCAGAGTTGTGTGTTGCAGTGATATTTGTATACTCTTATGTCATTCCTGCGAAAGCAGAAATCCAGAAAAAAAGTATAAACACAGCAAATTCTTAAAATTAAAAGCTCGATTTATCTCGCTTTATGATGGATTTCTGCTTTCGCAGGAATGACATAGAGAACCACGTAACAACGACTATAAATAAAAACTAAATAACTTATGAAAGAAGCTAAAGTAGAAAATATTGACTTTGGTAATGCATTATCAGAGCGTTATCTTGCTTATGCGTTATCAACAATTATGTCACGTTCGCTTCCTGACGTACGTGACGGACTCAAGCCTGTACATCGTAGGTTATTATACGCAATGCTACAGTTAAGGCTTGAGCCGAATTCCGGCTATAAGAAATGTGCGAGGGTGGTCGGTGACGTAATAGGTAAATACCACCCGCACGGTGATGTGGCAGTGTATGATACCTTGGTACGCCTTGCTCAGCATTTTTCGTTGCGTTATCCTTTAATTGATGGGCAGGGTAATTTCGGCTCTATCGACGGTGATAATGCAGCAGCTATGCGTTATACCGAATCACGTATGACGGACATATGTACGTTATTAATGGAGGACATCGATAAAGATACGGTAGATTTTCGCCCTACTTATGATGGTTCCGATTTAGAACCGGTAATAATGCCGGCAAGTTTTCCGAATTTACTAGCTAATGGTTCTGAAGGGATAGCAGTCGGTATGGCAACCAATATACCGCCGCATAATTTACATGAGCTTTGTGATGCTCTAATACATTTAATCAACCATCCGAAAGCTGAAATTAACGATATAATAAACTTTGTCAAAGGTCCTGATTTCCCGACCGGTGGCATAATTATTGATAAAGCTGAAGTTATTAATGCTGCATATACTACTGGACGCGGTAGTCTTAGAGTAAGAAGCAGATGGGAAAAAGAGGAGCTAAGTTACGGTACATATCAGATAGTCGTAACCGAGATACCTTATCAGGTTCAGAAATCAAAACTTATAGAACAAATAGCAATATTACTAAAGGATAAAAAAATTCCCCTTGTTAGCAATATTAGAGATGAATCAACAGACATTATAAGGTTGGTTATAGAGCCGAGAGATCGGGGATGTGATCCGCAAATAGTTATGGAATCTCTATTCAAGCTAACGAATTTAGAAAGCCGCATTCAGTTAAATATGAATGTGATCGGCAGTAATAACGTGCCGAGAGTAATGAATATTTTAGAGATTTTACAAGAGTTTCTATATCATAGACAAAATATTGTTACTCGCAGATCAACTTATCTTTTAAACAAAATCAAGCATCGTTTAGAAATTCTAAAAGGGCTTAGGATAGCTTATCTAAATCTTGATGAGATAATTAAAATTATTCGTGAAGAAGATGAGCCAAAAGCGATAATGATGGACTGGTTTAAACTAACCGAAATACAAGTAGAAGCGATATTAAATACCCGTCTTCGCTCGCTTCGTAAGCTTGAAGAGCAGGAAATTATTAATGAGCATAGTAATTTGCAGAAGCAACAAGCTATATTAGAAGAAATTCTAAATAATCCTAAAGAACTATGGAAAATAGTTAAAAAAGAAATCAAAACAGTACAAACGAAATTTGGATTAAATACGGTAATAGGAGCAAGGCGTACAAGCTTTGAGGAAGTAACGCTTACGAATCAAGTAGTTGATATAACGGCTTTCATTACTAAAGAGCCGATTACTATTATCTGCTCAAAAATGGGGTGGGTGCGTTCGTTAAAAGGTCATAACACCGATTTATCGACTATCAAATATAAAGAAGGTGATGCAGAAAAATTTATTTTAGAAGCTTACACGACTGATAAAATATTAATAGTTAGTTCAGAAGGCAGATTTTTTACTTTGCTTGCCGATAATATTTCCAAAGGTAAAGGAACAGGGGAATCTATAAAACTACTTGTGGATATAGGTAATAACGATATTACGAATATTTTAGTCTATAAACCTGATCAGCTTTTATTACTTGCAAGTAGTGTAGGTAAGGGGTTTTTAGTTAATTCAAATGAAGTAATGGCTCAAACAAAAACAGGAAAGCAAATTATGAATGTACCGGATGGTCATGTATGTATAGCTTGTTTACCTGTAAACGGTGATAGTATTGCTTGTATCGGTGAAAGTCGTAAATTACTGGTATTTAATATAGATGAAATACCTGAAATGAAAAAAGGGCAAGGTGTAACGCTGCAAAAATTTAAGAATGCTAAGCTTCTAGATATTAAAATATTCAATAAAGAAGACGGCTTAGGTTGGAATAACAATGGAAAAGTAAAACTTGAGAAAAACATTGTTGCATTTTTAGGCAAAAGAGGTAGTACTGGTAAATTACCTCCTATAGGCTTCCCAAAAAATAATAGATTTTCATCATATTAATATAGGAGGGAAAAGATTTTCATTGTCCTCTGATGCTGGTTTCGATGTTCTGAGTTACATATCTTTAGAGAAGTATCCTGTTACATATTAAAAAACTTCAATGCTGTCTCAAAATCCCTGTATTTAGAAGCGGTTGCATATCTTGTAACTGCTTTTAATCTATTTACAAAGGAATATCCTGAGCTTGTAAATTGAGCATGATTCATAGTGTTACTCCTGTTTTAAAATAATAAAAATCATATATCACATGATTACCATATATTGTGGTTGCCAATATATGGTAATCAGAGAAAATCAATATCTAAAAATAAAAAAAGTAAAATATATAACTTTATTTAATCAAAAGGCAGTATAGCATAAATTTTTCAAGGTTTGGGCCGGTACCTGCAAAAGCTAAGCATAATTTGACAAGAATTAGAGCACTGTAAGCTAATAGAATGGTTTAAAGATTTAACAGAAGAGAAAACAAGATTATTACAACGATGGAACTATAAAGTTTATTGATAGTTCAATTAAAAAAAATATAATAATCAAGGCATAAGATTACTCTAAGCCTTGATTATTATATTGATGGCAATTAATTTGTAAATAATTAAAACTTAAGTTTTGTACCTATAAGGCCAACAGTACCTCGTGTTGTTTTACTAGGTGCTTCAGGGTAATATACAGGTTTACCTTTAGCTTGGAAATGAGAAATTTCAGCATATGGTAATAAACCAGGCATGATCTTATATTCAGTAGCGAGGCTTACAGCATCAACGGTGTTTTTATATCTTGAAGTTTTAAGATATTCAAGACTTGTTTTTATAGGTCCTTGTCCATAAGCAACTGCTCCATTGTAATAATAGGTATCACGACCGACTTTATAATATTCCTTAGCGGTTAAGCTTTTACCTAAATTACCGTAAGAAGCACCACAAGAGAAATTACCGTAAGTAAATACAGCTCCAAGATTATATGCTTTTAAATTAGAAAGTTTATAGGTATTAAGCACTTGAATTGTAGTTCCGTCCATTTTAGCATGAATAAGACGACGAGCAGGTTTACCGTATTCTCCGGTGACAGATAGTTTTAAGTCTGCATCTTCGCTAATTTCATGTTCATAAGTTAAGCCGGCAGAAAAAGCATCCCTAATATTCTGATTAATAGTCATGGTTTCGTTATTCTCTAATTTAACCGTCTTTATTCCAGTTTTAGAAACACTAACTCCGTTTCTGCCTGAGCTTGCAAGCGTTAAATTATTTATATCTCTATTACCGCCTGTATTAGCAGTATCGGGAGTATAAGAAACTCCGGCTTGGAAGCCTTTCATTTTAGGCGTGAAAAAATTCAATCTTCTAGCTCTCTCAGCTTTATCATTGATTTGATCAAAAGAATTAGAGTATGACTCAAGATAAAAGCTAGCATTAGTATCAAAATCCGATTTTAAACCATTATATCGCATATATTGACCGTCAAGTAGAGCATATCTAGACCATCCTCCGGTACCTGCAGTTACTTGACTACCGGTAATACGCAACTTAGCGCTTGCATCAGTAGGAGAGCCTAGTTCTACTTTACCGTAACTAGTTTCAATAAATATATGTGATCCATTATAACTTGTAGAGGTTTTTGCTCTTGTAGTAGGCTGAAGCACTATTTTAGCACCTGCTATTACATCATTGATAGTTTTAGCAATAGTGGCCGCAAACGCTGCTTCCGTGTAAAACCCTAGCTTTTTCCTGTTATCAGTTACATTTTTATCAAATAAAATTAAATGATCCTGTTTAATATAACTGTTTTCAAATAAATAGAATCCTTCTAATTTTATTTCAGTATCAGAATTAGAAATAACAGGTGTTGAATTTTCCTCGGCAAGACCAGCCGATGCAAGGCAAATAATACTTGCAGCTAATAATAATTTTTTCACTTTAATAAAGCTCCTATAAATTTAAATAAATATTTACTATACAAAGTAAATTTTTAGTATTAATAAATATAAACCAACCATGCTACAATATAATAATACTTTTCAGAATTGACAATAAAAAACTATTTTAATTTGTAATAATTTAATTTTAAGTATAGAATGTTGTATTATTATCACTATCATTATTCAAGTAGTCTCAGACTTATAAAGTAGTCTCAGACTTATAGTTTTAAAGAAAAATTTTGTATTGTAAATAATTATGAGTTAGAATCATTAGTTTATTAATTAAATCAAGTTTTGATTATGGCTATAATGTCAGATAAGTGGATAAAAGAAGCTGTTATAAATCACAGTATGATAAGGCCCTTTGCAGAAAAGCAGGTAAGAGTGCATAATAAAGAAAAGATTATTTCTTACGGCTTATCTTCTTACGGCTATGATGCTAGAGTATCTAATGAATTTAAAATATTCACCAATATAAATTCTACTACGGTTGATCCAAAAAATTTCAGTGAATATAATTTAGTTGATAGAGAAGTAGAGGTGTGTATTATCCCACCTAATAGCTTTGTCCTTGGCAGAACTATAGAATATTTTAAAATACCGCGTGATGTATTAGTTATTTGTGTCGGCAAGTCTACTTATGCAAGATGCGGTATAATAGTAAATGTGACTCCGTTAGAACCGGAGTGGGAAGGACATGTAACTTTAGAGTTTTCTAATACTACTCCATTACCTGCTAAAATATATGCAAATGAAGGAGCTTGTCAGTTTTTATTTTTAAAGAGTGATCAAATTTGTGATACTTCATATGCCGATCGCCAAGGAAAATATATGAAACAAGTAGGCGTAACTTTACCACTAACATAACTTTTTTATGTAGAAAATTATATTAAATTTTTAATAAGGATTTTTATGAGTACAATAAACACCTATACTAATGAGACAATGCCGCATATTTCCGTTAATGCACAATATGTAAAAGATTTATCTCTTGAGAACCCTTCTGCCCCGTCTTCTCTTGCGGCTTTGGATCAACGCCCTCAAATTGATTTATCTCTAGATATAAATATTACTAATTTATCGGAAGAAAATTTCTATGAAGTAGAGTTAAATATCGAGGCAATTGCAAGAAATGAGAAATATAAATTATTTCAGATAGAATTAAAATATGCTGGAGTATTTAATTTAATTAATATTGATTCTGAACAACATCCGGTTTTATTATCCGTTCATTGTCCGGCAATGATATTTCCATTTGCCAGAAAAATTATAGCTAGCTGTACTCAAGATGCAGGATTCCAGCCTTTAATGATTGATCCTATAGATTTTGGTGCCTTATATCATAAGAAAATGTCAGAGCATCAAAACTAAGAAAATCATTTAATTATTTAATAAATTTCATTTTAAACGCCATGGTTTTTAAACTACAGATAGAGCTTAATAGTAAAAATTTTATCAATTAAATATTCTTTACTTATGTTATTAATGAATGTATAAAGCACTAGATAAAAAATTATAATTTAGTTAACAATAATTAACTGTAATTAAATTATAGCACAATATAAAATTGAATTTTATGGAGAAAAATAATGAGAGTTTTGTTAATTGAAGGCGAGCCGGAAATGGCTAACTTAATTGAACTAACTTTAGCTTCAGAAGGGATAGTTTGCGATAAAGTTTCAGTTGGTGTAGAAGGTTTAAGACTTGGTAAAGTTGGTGGTTATGATCTAGTAATCTTAGACCTTATGTTACCGGATATTAATGGTTTTGAGATATTACTAAGATTGCGTGCTGCAAAAATAAAAACCCCAATCTTAATTTTATCTAGCTTAACGGATACGTATCAAAAGATTACTGGTTTCTCTTCCGGAGCCGATGATTATCTAACCAAGCCGTTTGTAAGAGAGGAATTAATTGCTAGAATTAAAGCTATAGTTAGACGTTCTAAAGGTCATGCAGCATCAGTATTTAGGTTTGATAAGGTTAGCGTAAACCTAGATACTAGAAGTGTAGAAGTTGACGGCAAAAAAGTACATTTGACGAACAAAGAATATGCTATTTTAGAGCTATTAATACTCCGAAGAGGAACTATCTTAACTAAAGAAATGTTCTTAAAGCACTTATATAGTAGTGTTGATGAACCAGAAATGAAAATTATTGACGTATTTATTTGTAAACTTCGTAAAAAGTTAAGTGATGCTGCCGGTGGTAGAGATTATATCGACACAGTATGGGGACGTGGTTATATGCTAAAAGAATATGATGAGTTACAACAAAAAGAAATTTTAGCACAAGGAGCATAATTAATGCCTTTATCTACTTCTTTACTTGGTAAAAAAAGTACTTATAAAGATAGTTATGATGTAACTTTATTATTTAAAATTCCACGTATAAATAATCGAAACGAACTTGGAATAAATAGTAATAATCTTCCGTTTTATGGTGTAGATGTTTGGAATACATATGAACTATCTTGTCTTAATAAGAACGGTAAACCATGGGTTGGAGTAGGCACTTTTTATATACCGACGGATTCTGAAAATATAGTAGAATCAAAATCATTTAAATTATATCTAAATTCTTTTAATAACTTTGTTGTTGAATCAGTAAAAGAACTAGAAAGAATTATCTTGCAGGATCTAAGTAATGTTACACACGCTAAAGTAACAGGACGTATATTTTCTATAAATACAAAAGTAGAATTTGGTGTTCCAAGCGGTAAAAATATCGATGATTTAGATATAGTATGCAATAATTACGGTGCACCCGATAATAGTTTAATTGAGTATGAAGATGTTTTGGTAGAAGAAGAGATTAATTCTAATTTACTCAAATCAAATTGCCTAGTAACCGGTCAACCGGATTGGGGTACAATCGTTATAAAATATAAAGGAAAAAAGTTAAAATATGATTCTTTTCTGAAATATTTAATATCTTTTAGAAATTGTAATGAGTTTGCAGAGCAGTGTGCTGAGCGTATTTTTACAGATATTAAAAATGCTATAAGTCCTGATTTTCTTTCTATTTATATAGTATATGCTAGGCGTGGAGGCATTGATATTTGTCCCTATCGTTCTACCGATAAAAGTTATACTTTACCTAGCGATAAACGATTTATTAGGTAATAATCACTTTTCTAATCCATAAAAAAATCCGTTTGTGCGAAAAGTATTGTCAGTGTGGATTGAAAAACGCATCCGTTGTCATTCCGTGGCTTGACACAGTGGATTTTACCGGTCTATCCAGCAATGTTCTGACTATACAGGAATGACATAAACGAGCCACGTAATAACGCTGATCAAGGTGGGGTAACAATCAAAAATAATTCACGTAAGCAAGCTTTTCACAGGATAGCAGTTAGTATAATTTTATGATTCTTTTGTAGGATTTTGTGGAGGCTTTAGGCTTTCTACTATTTTATTTAGGTCTATTTGACTACAGATCCCTAGTAATACGGGATCACGAGGACGAATAGAATTCATATTCCAATGGCTACGGGTTCTAATAGCATCTATAGTAATTTTAGTAGTACCTATTAATTTAATTATTTGATGGTCTTGGATGTTCGGATAATTAGACAATAACCAATATATAGCATCCGGTTTATCTTGACGTCTTGCTATAGGAGTGTATTTAGCACGTTTTTTTTTCTGATTTTTCATCAATTCATAAGCAGGGCTATATGAAATTTGTAAATTAGCATTAGGATCTTTACTGCAACGCTCAATTTCCTCTAAAGTTAACTGACCGTTTACAATTGGATTTAAACCGTTTATAGATTGTGCTACTTCACCGTCAGCCATACCTTTTATTTCAAATTCATGAATACCGCAAAAATCGGCAATTTGTTTAAAAGTTAAAGAAGTATTTTCAATTAACCATATAGCCGTGGCTTTTGGCAGAAGAGGTAATGTTTTTTGCGAATTCATTATAATTGTTTTTTGGCTTAATTTAAGAAATTATAACAAATAGAGTTATTTAAGTCAATCTTCATTTAGAAACTTAACTATCTCCTCAACTACTTTCTTAGCATCGCCGAATAACATAAAAGTATTATCGTGATAAAATAGCGCATTTTTTATACCTGCATATCCTGATGCCATAGAACGTTTAATAAACAAAATCGTACGTGCTTTTTCGACATCGAGTACCGGCATACCGTAAATTGGACTGTTCGGATCATTTTTAGCAGCAGGATTAGTTACGTCATTTGCACCAATCACAAGCACTACGTCAGTGGTAGCGAAATCTCTATTAATTTCTTCAAGCTCAAGTACTTTCTCATAATCTATATTAGCTTCTGCAAGTAAAACATTCATATGCCCCGGCATTCTACCTGCTACCGGATGTACGGCAAAACGTACATTAATATCTGAACGTTCTAATATATCAACCATCTCTTTTATGATATGCTGAGATTGGGCTACTGCCATACCGTAACCGGGAACAATTATCACCGATGATGTATTAAGTAGTAAATGTGCTGCATCTTCAGGGCAGCTTGTTTTTGCTATTTTATCGTCGTCTATATCCTTGTTAATTCCAGTAGGTGCAGGCAAAAATGCCCCAAAAATAACCTTAATTAATGAGCGATTCATCGCTTTGCACATTATATAGCTAAGTATAGCTCCGCTACTACCGACTAATGCTCCAGTAATAATAAGTAGGCTATTGCTAAGCGTAAAGCCTATACCTGCTGCCGCAAAACCTGAATAAGAATTTAGCATTGAGACTATAACAGGCATATCTGCACTGCCTACCGGTATTATTAGTAATACTCCGATTAACAGTGATAAAAAGACTATTAGATTAAATAAAAATATATTCTCTGAACGAATAAACGATATTACTAGAATAACCAATATTATTGCCGTTAATAAGCATATATATTGCTGACCGTAGAATTTTAACGGGCTACTTTTCATTAAGCCTTGTAGTTTTAGAAAAGCTATAATCGAACTGCTAAAAGTTAAAGCACCGATAGAGACGCCTACTGATATTTCTATTAATGCATTAATCGGTAAACTTCCTGCTATTCCTATAGAAAAATTTTCAGGAGCAAGTACTGTAGCATAAGCTACAAATACCGCAGCAAGACCGACAAAAGAGTGAAATCCCGCTACTAATTGAGGCATTGCCGTCATGGAGATTTTAAGTGCGATAATCCCGCCGATTACAGCACCTAATAATATGGTTGCTATAATGGGTAATTTATGAGTAAAATCCGGTAGGAAAAAAGTAACGATGACTGCTATCGACATCCCCAAAATACCTATGGTACTGCCTAAATGTGCTTGTTTCTGTGAGGATAAGAATTTGAGTGATAGAATAAAGCAAACAGCCGCAACTAAGTATAATAACTGGATAATTTGTAGGGACATAGGTGAATGTATGTTTATATTATTAGCTATTTAGTGTCATACCGCGGCTTGACCACGGTATCCAAAAAAAATAAAAAAACTGGATCCCGCGATATCAAGTCGCGGGATGACAAATATGCTTCAAGAACCATGCAATAAGGCTAAAAAGTAAATCCTATACCTATAGAAACTATTAAAGGATTAAGTTTAACTTTAGAGGTCATGGTTTTATTACCTACTAAATTCGATTTATACTCAAGTTTAGGATTTAAGAAAAATTGTCTTGCGTCAATATTGATTAAAGTATCGTCTTTAGCATAAAAATCTACACCTATTTGTCCTACGGCACCGTGTCCGTTTCTAATTTTAAGACCGGTAGCTTGAGTAAGCATATAAGAACCGTGGTAACCTATACCTATATATGGTCTTATTCCACCGTAAGGAGCTATATGAAATTGTCCGGTAATTGTTGCAGGAATCATATAAATAGGTTTGTTTTTTCCTAGTTTAACATTATCAACGCTATAATTATGAGCAACGGCTGCAAGGGATGTATATTTAGTGCGTAAAACATTAAAGCCAAGTGATAATTCAGTAGCTAAATAATTATTAAAGAATATAGTAGTGGACGCATCACCTCCATAACCGTTTTTTGCCACTTCTCCTACTGAAACAGGTTGAGGAGAGGTAGGAGTAGGTAATCCTTTTTGCTTAGCACTTAAAACAACACCTCCTAGACGCATCTTGAAAACTACACTGCCTTCGTTTTCGTAATACGGTGTACTATCATAGTCAGAAGCAGAGTCTACATCATCATACATGCTTTTAGCAAAACTATTAATACTTATGGTGGATACAAACAAAATTATCCCTAATTTTTTCACTATTCTTAACATATAATTATAACCTTTACTTGCTTAAAATTGATTACCGTATTATTATATAAAATTTTTGTTTATATATTTATTGTCATAAAAGATAGAATTCTTTTATGCTAAAAGTCAAGACATTTAAGTAAAATTATAGAAATTATTGGAGCATATTAATGAATGATGCATTAAAAACATATTTAACCGGTATAGGTTGGTTTTTACTTAGTTTAGTAAGTAGTAGTGCCAATGATGTAATATCTAAATATCTTGGGACTCGTTTACATAGCTTTGAAGTAGCTTTTTTCCGCTTCTTTTTCAGTAGCATAGTTTTACTACCTTTTGTTGTTTATTATGGTAAAAATACTTTAAAAACAAGTCGTCCTTTTGTACATATATTAAGAGGGTTATTATTATTTTTCGGTATGACTTCTTGGACTTACGGTCTTACCATAGCTCCCGTTACTACTGCAACAGTTGTAAGTTTTTCTATTCCTTTATTTACTTTAATACTTGCCGTATTTTTTCTGAACGAAAATATTATTTGGCCAAGATGGGTAGTTACCGTAGTAGGATTTATAGGACTTGTTGTTACTCTTAAACCGCATGCCGAGGATTTTAACCCAGAAATTTTGTATTTTGTATTAGCCGCTATTTCATTTGCTATGCTTGATATTATTAATAAAAAATTCGTAATAAAAGAATCGATGATTAGCATGCTATTTTATTCGGCAATAGTAACTGCTATAGTGTCGTTACCTGTAGCATCGCAGTATTGGCTAACTCCTAGTAGTTTTGAATTAGCTTTATTGTTTGTACTCGGTAGTAGCGGAAGCTTAATATTATTCTTCCTGCTTAAAGCTTTTTCTATGGTAGATGCAACCGCTACCGCTCCTTATAGATATTTAGAGCTGGTGATTTCGGTAATAGCGGCATATTTCATATTTAACGAATTTCCTGATAAAAGCACACTTCATGGAGCAGTAATAATAATTCCTACCACCTTGTTTATAATATATTCCGAAAAAAAAGCTATGAATAGAAAACATGAATCACAGTAAACTAGTATTTTCAAGCGGTATCGCTAACACTTTTGAATGGTATGATTATGTATTATTCAGTTATTTTGCACCCATAATAGGAACAAAATTTTTTCCAAATGATGATGCTAATACTTCTTTACTGCAGGTTTTTTTAGTATTTGCTATAGGTTATTTGGCAAGACCGTTGGGCGGCATATTTTTTGGTGTTATCGGTGATAGATTTGGACGCAAAGTAGCCTTAACTAGTGCGTTATTTTGCATGTCTGTCCCAACCGTATTAATAGGAATATTACCAACTTACCACACTATCGGTATAACTGCGACTATATTAATGATTTGTGTACGAATTCTACAAGGATTATCAATGGGGGGAGTTTTGATCGGTTCTATGTCCTTTGTTATTGAGCATACTAGCCATAAACACCAAGGCTTCACCGGTAGTATTTCAATGTCTAGTATATGCTCCGGTTTATTGTTTGGTTCTTTTGTTTCTTATATCGTTAAGAATATCCTAACAGCTTCACAATTTGATAGTTTTGGCTGGAGAATACCTTTTTTACTTGGTTTTTTTACTCTTTTTGCAGCATTTTATATTAAAAAAAATACACACGAAACACCGAATTTTAAAAATCTAAGAGAGCAGAAAAAGATTTTACAATCACCGTTAAAAAAAGTCATTACCAATTATTGGTTTGATATATTAATCTCGATTTTTATCAATGCTCCCGGTTCGATAATATTCTATCTCACTACAATTTACTTGGTATCGTTTTTAAAAATCAGCCGCAACTTTACTGAAAATGAGGTAAATAGCCTTGCTAGCGTGTGTTACGTGATTATGATAGCCGTAACTTTATTAAGTGGTTATCTATCCGATATTATAGGTCGCAGGAAAATTTTTGTAATTAATCTGATAATAATTATTGTAACAACGCCATTTTTACTTAATAATTTTGAGAATGGGGCCTTCACAAGTGTAATTATCTCACAATTGATACTTGCTATACTTGCTGCTAGCTATATCGGTCCTGAACCGGTATTACAAGCAGAATTGTATCCTACAAATATACGTAACACTGCTCTCTCTATTTCATATAACACTGCTACAAGTATTTTTGGTGGTACTACGCCTCTTGTCTTTGAATATTTACTACACAAAACAGGGCATGTAACCTCAGCAGTTTATTATGTCATATTAAGCTGTATTTTTGCATTGATTGCCTTATTTTTTTACAAAAATAGAAGTTTAGATAAAATATGACAAAAATTACAAAACCTGCAAACCTAGTTGAATTTAATAACAAAATTGTAGTCTTTAAACCTAAGAGTTATTACTATGGCGATGCTTGTGAACATAAAATAACTGAAAAGGGATTAGTCTTTGCCAGTATTTCTGAGGATACATCAATCATTTCAGAACTTTTAAAGAAGTAACTAGTGACGAAGCAATTTCAAGGATAGATCTAGACTTATTCGGTACATGTCATAGAGTTACTACGAGTGTAACGGCTGACCTTCTACAATAAGAAGAAAATGGTTGTTTGGCAATGAGGCTTGTTACTGCAGAAGAGATACCCAAATTACACAAGTTAGTACAAGATAATAAAATGATATTAGCATGCCAAACCAAAGAAAAAACACTAAAGATTTTAAGTGATTATTTACAGAAAGAATTTGGGATGCATGCTGATGAAACTACAGTAGCATCTTATGATGGGGTACATATAAGTGGAGCGAATGAAGAGATCGAATAAGAGCTTTTTTATAAAGAGTAAACGAATTTCCAAAATTTTTCTTGATTTAATGACAAATATGTGGCAAAAAGGGTTTGAAATAATCTTGCTACTATAGCTCAGGGGTAGAGCACTTCATTGGTAATGAAGAGGTCGGGGGTTCGATTCCCCCTAGTAGCACCACCACACATCCTAAGCTTTGTGAGTTTTTAACCTTTCTTGAAAAACTCATATGCTGATTTTAGTCTAGTTTCTGTCAGATACTATTATAGTATTATGTTTATTTTAAAAGCTAAGTTGCAAATAATATAAAACTAATGTATGATCTACATTTAAATACGGTAACGATTATTTTATTATATGATAGACATTCTTCTTTTTGTACATATTACTATTGCAATATTGCTAATTATAGTTATTCTGATGCAGCGTAGTGGATCGGATGGAATTAGTAGTATAAGCGGCGATAATAATATGGGAGTAGTCAGTGCTAAAACAGTCGGTAATTTTCTTACTAAAAGCACTATAATACTTACAACATTATTTTTAATAAATGCAATAGTACTTGCTAACCTTTCCTCAAAAAAGAAATCTGATTTAGTTTCTAAGATTAATGAAATTGAAGAAAATCAAGCAGAGAATAGTTTACCTATAGCTAAATAGTTACAGCTTTATCGTAGTAATATCTCTCATACTTGTCATTGTCTACCTTTGTTGGTATTGTTGTGTGGATCGGTAAAATCCACTGTGTCACCCCGTGGCTTGACCACGGGGTGACAGATAAAAGTACTGGATTCCTGCTTTTGCGGGAATGACATAACAGGAGTCATGTAACAACACCTATGGATCAATGGCATGACATCAGAGAATTTAGTATAGTTTTCAGAACTCCCAATATATATTATTAGAGTACAGCAATATTTTTGCACCTAAAATAATTTTAGAAATGTCTATAGAATTTAATATAAAAGAAAAAATTTATATCATTTTATGTACGTTTTTTACAGTCCTTATTATTATAGTAGGAAACTTAATATAGCAAAAATTTGTTTACCTTAATATTTTTAATTTTTATATTCTTGAATTATCTATAGGAGCAATTTTTTACCCGTTAACTTTTTTATTAACGGATTTAATTAGCTAAGTTTTACGGTAAAGAAAGAGCCAATTTTTGTGTAAAGCTTGCTATTATTTTTAATATAATAGTAGTTTTAATAATAAGTCTTATGGATAAATTGGAAGCTACTAATATCTTTTTTAGTATCAACTTTTGCCTGTTATATAGTTCAACTTGTTGATATTAATATCTATTTATGGATCAGAAATAATTGTAGTATGGCAATTTCTTTATTTATCGATACTTTTATTGTAATTGGTATTATGAGCTTATTTAATATTTTTCCTTTTGACCAATTAGGTCATCTTGTACTTAATAGCTATTCATTTTATTTTTTACTATATTTAGTACTCCAGTATTCTATTGCAGGAGTTTGGTTAATAAGTTTATTCATTAAGAAAGGATAAGCTCTTAGGAAAAGCTTATCCTTATTTAAATTTTCTATTGGTGATTTACAAATTGACTTTTAGTTTAATAAGTCCTTGATGGCTTTGATACTTTCTATGCGTATAATAATTATACTCAAGTAGAACATTGATATTTTTTCTACTCATAAGTAGATTACTACCAATATTATATCCAAGCTTAGGTTGTTTTAGTGTAATAATTGTTTCTTGTAATGTTTGTCCTTTAAAAGTCGCTTTTGCATTAACTTTTGTATTTTTATTATTGAAGTGATGCTCAATATTACCATACAAACTTGGTGTTAATACTATATTGTTTGTGGTCACTATAGGCTTAAACACTATTTTACCGCCAAGGCTACTTTCAAATAATTGATTTGATTTCTTCTGAATCATGAGATTTTCTATATCTACATTATACTCTTTATAGTTGCTAGCTCTTGAATAATCATATTGAAAACTGATATTAGGAATAAAATGTAAATTGTATTTTGTACAATATTTATAATTTAATAAAGTTTGAAAACTTAATTTATTGTTTTGATATTTTCCAATTATATTAATATTTTTAGATCTATTCTTAATATAATTATGACCGTAAGATGTTATAGTCTGCAATGAGAAACCTTTAATTAGTTCTTTTAGACTGTAAATGCTTAAAAGATGACCGTTAACTGTTGTTTTCCCTAGTTTTGTATTATATTTAATTTGGGATTCCAAACGGCTATAAGCTATTCCTATAACATCATGACTATTGATGAGTTCAGCATCAGTCCCGATGGTTATGCCGGTTGTACGATTTTGATATTTTGGAATATTCTTCCAAATTCTTTGTTTGTTGATGCCGTATAAGCCGCTAATCCATACCCCTCTGTTTATACTAGTTTCTTCATCACCGGCCCCTATTGCAGCAACCGTTAATCTATCATTTATATTATAGTGAACAGGTTTGTGAAGAGTTGAAGTCGCCTGAACTAATATTGCTACTTTCCCACTAGTATCATCAGATACCTGTTGTCTCTGTGTCACCTCATCTTGTTCTGTAATTGCTTCAGTTTTGAATGACACATCGATAGCTTCATCTTCGCTTTCTAAAACTACATCTTTTTTTAATTCTTCGTCAGTGGTGCTATTGCTTTCTTCTAATTCTTCTTCATCAGTTGCATACCCTGTATCGTCTTCATCACTAGATCTTAATGCTAGAAGTGATTTTTTGTCATCTGATGATTTATCATTTTTGCTATCGTTAGAACTCAATAATCTCGGTGATAAAGCGGTTTTTGAATCAGATTGCTCTGACTTTTTATTGCTATCTTCAGGTTGTGTATCATCCTTTGTTGAGGATTCATCATTTGTAGCTTCGTTTTCTTGTTTGAATGATTGTAATTTTTCCTGATCTAAACGCCCTACTTTCTTTTCATTGTTACTATTTTCTGATTGAATATCACTACCATATTTTCGTTCTAGTTCAGTAGACTCTACTAGTACTTGTTGAGTAAATAGAGACAATTCTCGATCTTTTGTTAACTCTAAAAGTTGAGAGTTATAAATATTATGTACTTCTTGCCCTGTTTCAGTGCTAGTAAAATCAGGGTTAGCAGTATTAAGTGTCTCTTTTACCACTTTACCATATTTTCGTTCTAGTTCAGTAGACTCTGCTAGTAATTGTTGAATAAATAGAGCCAATTCTTGATCTTTTGTTAACTCTAAAAGTTGAGAGTTATAAATATTATGTATTTCTTGCCCTATTTTAGTTCTAGGACCTATAAAATCAGGGTTAGCAGTATTAAATGCCTCTTTTACCGCTTCCTCTGGATATTTTGTCAATTGCTGTATATAAATATCATGTATTTTTTGTTCTAGTCCAGTTCTAGAATCTATACAATCAGAGCCAGCGGAAATAAACGCCTCCGTTAATTTTTTGCTTTTGCTAATATTATTTTCAACATATTTAATAAATTCTTTATCGTTTTTTAATTGCACAAGTTTAGAAATATAAATATTATATACTTCTTGCCCTATTTCAGTTCTATGACCTGTAAAGTTAGAGTACATAGTGTCGACTGCTTCTTGGATTTGTTTAAAATACTTATTATTTTGATGAGCTGTAGATAAATTTTTTGAATGCTCCAATACTACTGATTCCACTATAGCTTTTTGCAATAAATCGATATCGGAATATTTTGCTTTATATCCTGCTGATTTGTGTTCTGATAAAGTAAATTCTTTATATCTTAAAGCTATATCGGAACTAAATTTATAAGTTTTTGGAGTTGTTTTAAAAGTAGATGTATTTGCCTTGAATTTAGTAATCCCTAAACTTGTTAGATAAGCTAATTCCAAATTTTGTGAATTAGGCGGTGGCGGTGGCGGTGGCGGTGGCGGTGGCGGTGGCGGTGGCATGTTTCCGGTATGGATGTATTTTGTAGCTTTTTCTTGTGAGCACTCTTGAATAGCTTTTAATATTGTAGGTCTCTTTAATTTATTAGAAAGAATTTGTATTTGTTCATCGCTCATGTCTGTAAATGAAGGCAAAGCTAATCTTAATTGATTTAAATTATTATTAGTTATTGTGAGAGTAGTAGCGTTTAAAAACTCTTGTAATAATTCGGGGGCTTTTTCCTTTACTATAGCAATAAAATCATGTTGAGGTAAATTTGCTGTAATTAATTCTTCAAATTTTATTGTGCTTAAAATAGCTGTTCTTAAATCATTAAGTTTAGCCTGTGCTTGATCAGAATTAATTGTTTTTCTTAAGTTTGTATCTGCTGTTATTAAAAAAGTAGCTTGTTGTACTATAGTTAATATATTAGGGTTGTTAATTAACTCGTCGACTCTATTGCCAAATATATCTTGATCGAAGTTTTTTGCATTAATATAGGCAAATTCTAATTGTTCAAACGGATTTTTTTTGCCCTGTAACTCTCTAATCAATTCTGATTGCTTGAATTGAAATCTAATAGGTCTCTTTAATTCTTCAGATATTTTACATGACGATAATAAAATACGTTTTACTGCATCATCAGTGTCTTCATTGAAAAGATTGTTAATTATCTCTTCACTTGTTATTGTTTTCTTACCATTTACGGTTATATCTTTTATATACTGGTCTTGAGCAAGGGTGTTAAAAGCTTCTTTAGCTTTTTCTGTGATTTCAGGGGTTGAAATGCTAAATAAATTTAAAAGAGTTTTCTTGTCAGCTCCTTGGTTGGCGTATGATTCTGTTAATATTTGACGTATAACATTTGTAAGATCAGCTTGTCTTTTTATAAGCTGATCTTGTAAATCATTAGCTTTTGTACCTCCTGTCTCAGTTCTATATTTTGCATATAGTTTGGCATAAGCTGTCTCTGGCGCGCTTCTGACTGTGCTGGTTGCACTAGAAGCTGTAGGTTGAAGTGGTGCTTTAGTATTGTGAGTAAACTGAATATATAATGAATGTATGTGAGGATATTCTGTTTGTAACTGATTTAAATCAAAATGTTTAGAGTTGCTACTAAAGCCTTGAGAATGTAAGGGTGGTGGTGGCATGCTTCCGTTTAGCGGTAGAGGAGGCGGATTTGGAATACCCCCATTTAGCGGTAGAGGTGGTGGATTCGGAATGCCGCTTTGTGTTTGTTCTAAATTATTTGCATTATTACTTACTGCTAATCCTAAAATTTTATTGGTTTCATTGCTGAGTATGTTACTATCAGATAATATTACTTTAATTACTAAATTTAATGTGTGGTTATTTACTTCTTTTGCTAGTTTAATCATATAGTCTTTAGTTAAACTATCTCTTATTAGCCCTTTATTTTTTAGTTCTATATTTATTGCTTTTACTATTCCTGGTGTTAAAATATAGGCGCTGTTTACAATGTAGGGCTGCATTCTGTTTTTTAACTCTAATTGCAGAGTTAAAAAGTGTTCTACTGAACTCTTATCTTTACTTGCTGCTAGTGTGATAAGATCTAATCGTGCCTTTTCTTCAAATTGACTATTAGATATATTTCGTGTTGCATAGTCTTGAATTCTTTCAGCAAATTTAGTTTTTTCTTCAGAAGAGCTATTTTTTAGTAATTTTTGTAAAATAGGTCTATTTTTAACGTCAATATTGGTATTGAAATCTAATTGTCCCTTATCAGTGCTAAATAATACCCTTTGAATAGTATCATCATTAAAATCACTTAAGATAGTCGTGACTGCTTCTTGTTTATAACTACGATCTACTTGAAGAGTTAATGCTGTTATAGGATCTGTTTTAATAAGATTTTTAAATTCTTCAATATTTTCTTCTTGTTGTATTATGTTATTTATATTCTGTTGAGCCTTTGTTAAATTAAGCTTATTTGCTTTATTATTAAAGTGAGTTTTAAAAGTACTTATAGGATCAAAAAAATATCGTTGTTTCTTTTCTCTACCCGTGACAATCTGTGAAGATGTTCCTGTATTATGACTTTGATTTGACATATACCAATGGTCGTTTTTGCTTCCGCTCTTTTTTTGAGAGTGTCCGGTAGATGGTTTAGTAGTATCATTGTTGTTTAGACACTGGTTTGCTTCTATTCCGGTTCTTATTTGGTTTATATAAGACATTGCTTTTACTGGCCCTATCTTAAATTCATTCATTAATTCTTCAGCGTTAGGGATAATATTATTATCTATATAGTACGATTTTTTAAGCATCATCTGAGTTGCTATTGATGCGATATAGTTTGTTGCCTCACCTTTATCAGCACCAAATTTCTGCTCTAGCTCTTTTTTTGTAGGAATATGGCTATCGGCTATATATTGTGGCTTTTCTTTGTCCATAACTTTAAGTCTTATTGACTTAATATAGCTGCCTCTATTATCATCACGAGATATACCAAACTTCTTTTTTAACTCTTTTTCTGTAGGAATATGGCTATCGGCTATATATTGTCCCTTTGCGTTTTCCATAATTTCAGTTCTTATTGAAGCAACAAAAGATTGTGCATCATCTTTATTCATGTTAAGAGCAGTCCTTACTTCTTGTATTTCAGGGATAATATCATTATCAACATAATGTTTGTATTTAATACCTCTGTTTATTGAGCTGATATATAGTTCGATTGCTGCTTTTTTGTCTTTTTCTGCACTACGTACCTTTTGATCGTGTTCTACATTATTGTCTATTTTGCTAGGGTCATAACTTATTCCAAGATTTGTTGCTGCTTCTATATCTGTAGGAACTACACCTTGATTAATATATTCTTGTTTTTTTGTATCAAAATCCTGTTGTTTTACTCTTGCGATGTATAATAAAATTTCAGCTCTTGCTTGTCTTGCTGTATGTCTAGTATTACCTAAAAAACTTGATACATCTGTTTCCGTATACTTTATTCCTAGATCATTTTGTGCTTGAGTAAAACTAGGAACTAAAGCTGCTTCTTGCCATTTTTTGATTTTTTCATTTGGAGTCAAATCTTGCCAAATATTTTGTTGTTGTGTTGAATTGTACTTTTTCCATGCCGGGGTTTTACTAACTAAATCTTTAAAGCTTGCCGCTCTAGCACTTGTACTTAAAAAGCTACTAGTCAACAAACATGTTGACATGAAAAAAGTTAAAACATATTTTTTTGAGTGGGCATTTTGTAGATTCATTCAAACCTCGATTAGTTATTATTTTTTAAATACAAATGAGACGAATTATATAATTTTTGTTAACTTATTTGAACTATTAATGACTAATTTTTGTTAACCAATAAATTTTTTAGCCAAAATGTGTTTAATATATCACAAGCTAATGTATACTCCGAATTTTAAACTTTTTTCAAAAGGAGTATGTAATACTACTTTTGAAAGAAATGGACTTCAGTTTTTGGTAAATATAAAATATGCAAATTCAATTTCACTTATATAATACTCTTAGTCGTACTAAAGAGGTTTTTAATCCTCAAGATCAAGCTAACGTAAAAATGTATGTATGTGGACCGACTGTTTATTATAATCCTCATATAGGCAATAGTAGGTCGGGAGTAGTATATGATTTACTTTATCGTATAGTTATAAAAATATTCGGTGAGAAGGCAGTAAAATATGTACGTAACATTACGGATGTTGACGATAAAATTATCGATAGAGCTGCACTACTTGGTGTTACTATTGATGAGTTGACTGATAAAGTTACGAAAGAGTTTCATAAAAATATGGCATATTTAGGTTGTATGCTACCTAGTATTGAGCCGAAAGCTACAAAGCATATTGATGTAATGATCGCAATAATAGAACGCTTAATAGCAAAAGATCACGCATATATTGCTGCTGATAATCATGTTTATTTTGATGTTTTATCAGCGCCAAATTATACGGAATTATCTAACCGAAATTTAGAAGAAATGTTTGAGGGAGTGCATGTAGAAAATAGTAAAACCAAAAAAAATCCACAAGATTTTGTATTATGGAAACCGGCAAAGCAAAATGAATCGGCAAATATGAATTTTGAAAGCCCCTGGGGACTTGGTCGCCCTGGATGGCATATTGAATGTTCAGCCATGAGCTACAAATATTTAGGTGAGAATTTTGATATTCACGGCGGTGGAGCAGATTTAATCTTTCCGCATCATACCAATGAGATTGCTCAAAGTAGATGTGCTTTTCCAAGTTCTACCTATGCTAAATATTGGGTACATAATGGGTTTCTAACGGTTAACGGTGAGAAAATGAGTAAATCTCTTGGTAATTTTATTACTGTAAGGGATTTAATGGATAAACAAATTCAAGGAGAAGTAGTAAGGTTATTTTTATTAAGTAGTCACTATAGGCGTCCGCTTGATTATAATGATAAAGCTATAGAAGATGCTAAGAAAACTTTAGATTATTGGTATAGAGCTATAGAAAATATTAATGTGCAGAAAATAGATTTACCTCATGATTTCATGCAAAGCTTACTTGATGATATGAATACGCCGCTTGCCGTTAAAATCATTAATGACTACGCTAAAGGTGTTTTTATTTCTAAAACTGAAGAAGAAAGGCAGCTTAATGCCTCTGCTATTATTACTTGTGCTAATTTTATTGGTTTAATGAATAAGACTCCACACGAGTGGTTTAATAGAGGTGTGGATGAACTCTATGTAAATGAGCTTGTAAATAAGCGTTTGGAAGCAAAAAAACAAAAAAATTGGTTATTAGCCGATCAAATTCGTAACCAGTTATTAGAGAAAAAAATAATTCTAGAAGATCGACCTGATGGTACTACTATTTGGCGAAAAGAATAAAAGCTTGTAAATTACGCAATATGCGTATATAATTTCCTCGCAATGACGATTATCCAAAACTTAAGCAAAAAATTCACACGTAAGATATATGTTAGTTCATTAGAATGGACATCTTACGGAGGTATAAACTAACAATTAGGAGAATTTAAAAATGTCAAAAATACCATCTGTTAACATTAAAGCATTATTAGATGCGGGCGTGCATTTCGGTCACAAGACCTCACGCTGGAATCCTAAAATGGCATCTTATATATATGGTGAACGTGATGATATTCATATAATCGATTTAAGACAAAGTGTCGCTTTAATGAGCGTTGCTTTGAATGCAATATATGAAACTGTAAAAAAAAACGGTAAAATATTATTTGTAAGTACTAAAATACAGGCAAGCGATATTATAGCGGAATATGCCGAAAAATGCGGGCAGTATTACGTAAATCATAGATGGCTTGGTGGTATGCTAACTAACTGGAAAACTATTGCGGGTTCAATAGAAAAGCTAAATAAGTTAGACAAAACCTTAGAAAACGAAGAAGCACTTATGGGTTATACTAAGAAAGAGATACTCAATATGAGCCGTAAGAAAGATAAATTACTTCTATCTCTTGCCGGTATTAGGAATCTTAATTCTAAACCTGATCTTCTAGTAGTTATTGACACTAATAAAGAGCATATCGCAATTAATGAAGCGGTAAAGCTTAATGTTCCTATAGTTGCAGTAGTTGATACTAATTCTAATCCTGATAATGTAGATTATCCTATTCCGGGTAATGATGATTCTATAAGATCAATAAGACTTTATTGTAGTTTATTTGCAGATGCGGCATTACAAGGACTTGAAGAATCAATGAAAGCTTCAGGTGTTGATATGGGTGCTATGCAAGAGCATACAGATAAGGGGTTAACTTCTAAAAATGTTTCTAAATTAAAACAAGCTAAAAAATTCTCTAAAACGAAAAATATTGATGAAGAGACAAATACAGAATTTGAGCAAGCATTAAATGATGCCGATGAAAATAAAAATTCTGATAATGCATAAGTGTTGTTGCATGGATCGGATTTCCCATTGTCATCCCGCGACTTGATCGCGGGATCCAGCTTAAAATACTAATATTAATAATATTAGTATTTTAAATTGTTTTTATGGACCTCAGGAGCAAGCCATGGGGTGACACCGGGGTCGTCCTTCGAGCTACAACCCAAGCCAAATATAATAATTAAGAAGAAAGTAAGGTATGAGTGAAATAAATATAAGTGCTGCAGCAGTTAAAGAATTAAGAGAAAAAACCGGTGCAGGTATGATGGATTGCAAAAAAGCATTAATAGAAACCAGCGGTAATTTTGAAGAAGCCATTGATTTTCTTCGTAAGAAAGGTTTAGCTGCTGCTGCAAAGAAAGCCGGACGCATTGCTTCTGAAGGTTTAACGGCTGCAAAAGTTGATGGGCTTACCGGAGTGGTAATTGAAGTAAATTCCGAAACGGATTTTGTTGCTAGAAATGAGCAGTTTCAGGATCTAGTTAAGGATATTGCAAATCTTGCAGTAATTGCAAAAACTATAGACATGCTAAAAACATTTAAAATGCAAAGCGGTAAATCAGTTGAAGAAGAAATTATAGAAAATATCGCTACAATCGGTGAAAATTTAACATTACGTCGTATGGATATATTAGAGATATCTGAAGGAGCAATCGGTTCGTATGTGCATAATGAAGTTGTACCGAATTTAGGAAAAATTTCCGTATTAGTAGGTCTTGCGTCTAACGCAAAAGATAAAGCAAAACTAGAAGCTTTAGCTAAACAAATTGCTGTTCATGTAGCAGGAAATAACCCGCAAAGTATAGATGATTCAAGCTTGGATCAAGCACTCGTAGAGCGTGAGAGAAAAGTATTTTTTGAAAAATCTAAAGAAGAAGGAAAGCCTGATAATATTATAGCAAAAATGGTAGAAGGTAGAATACGTAAATTCTTCTCGGAAGTTGTATTACTTCAGCAAAATTTCTTATTTGAACCTAAACTTACCGTTGCGGAAGTAATGAAAAATGCTGAAAAAGAACTCGGTGCAGAAATTAAAATTGCCAAATTTATTAGATACGAACTTGGTGAAGGTATAGAACACGAAGAAAAAAACTTTGCCAATGAAGTAGCTGCCATTACGCAAGGTTAATGGGCTTGTTTCATAGCTTCAATGTCATTCCCGCGTGGATACCAAATCGTCATTGTGAGCATGCGTTGTTGTGCAGACACAATTCTATCCTGTCATCCCGCGACTTGATCGCGGGATCCAGTAAAAATATAAAAACACCTAATACTAGTTATTTTTATGAATACCGTGGTCAAACCACGGTATGACACCGAATACGTTTTTCTATCGACGCAATAATACCTTCCCATGGTCAATTGAACTAGGTGACAGTAAAAAACTCGTGAATACTCACTCACACCTTTTCAAAGCAAACAAAGGCGAATTTAGGATAAGTGCTTATTCTAAACTCGTATTTATAATATCTCTCTCACTACAAAACTATCTATTAATAAATAATTTTCGGTTTTTTACTTTATAATAAAAGATTTATATTGACTTAATCATAGAAAATCATACATTAATTGTTATTATTAGTTTAAATGAAGAGCATTTTATGTCAAGGACACAAGAGGAATATGCTACACAAATTTATGCTGCCGAAGAGCATCATAGGAGACAAGCTAATTATAGTGATAATGATGCCGAATTGCTTGAAGTTATTATAGTATGTGCCGGTTATGCATGTTATAAAGCAGTAGAAGGGGCAGTAAAAGTTACCGTCACAGGAAGTAAAATTATAGAAAACGCCTATAAGATAGGAAGTGGACAAATAGCAGTACTCGGTACTGATGCTGAAAGTAAAATAACTTATATAACAAAGCATCCTTCGTCTCGAGGTAATACGAGTACTCCCACTCAGTCGATGACAACTAATCGTGTAGATCCTTTAGAGCAAACTTCCCCTAATACTCCTACCTCTAAAAGAGAAAAGGCTAAAATATACGGAAAAAAACTGGTAGATAGTGCAAAGATTGGAGCTAAAACCCTTTCAAACGCTTATAAAGTGACAATCGGTACAATAGAAGTCGTCGGTCCAGGAAGTGATTTTTAACAGCACCGGTAAGGAAAAATTTATATTTTCTGAACCTACTAAGCTTAAAGTTGTTCAAAAAGAATTTAAAACCGAAAACGGTTATAAGTGCGGTATTGTGTTGGAAGAGACAATTGAAGCTTCCTTAACATTAAGATTAAATAACAAGCGTATAGTTAAGATTAAAGAATTTAGAAGCATGATTGTCCCTGATACTACAGAAGATACAGGAGAAACTTTTGATATTTCGCTAATTTTAAAATATTCTGATGGCGCAAATATGCCTAAAGCAGATCCTGTTTTTTTAAAGATACATTACGGTAGGGACGGAAAATTAAATAAGTTATCGTTGCCAAACCCACCTATAATTTTTCATAACCAAAATGGTATCCGGCCTTAACCGTTTATAAAGGTGAATGATGTTCTTTGCCTATAAATAGTGGGTATTATAGGTATTTGAATAAGAAAATACTAGAAAATAACGGAAGTATAGAAATCAGTCACGTAGATCCTGAATTTACTATAGAGCTTTTAGGAGAATAAGAGTTTTTAGTTAAATTCTATCAAAGAAACTTCGTAATTACGTTTAAATATTCATCTAGGACTTTTTGGTTGTCCTTAATAAATTTTAAAGCATTTTCGCGGTAAGCTGTAAGTTCTAGAGCATTATTAGAGCTGAGTAGATATGTTAGTTTAGTTAGTAAATCTTCACCGTTTTTGATTTGGATAGCTGCTTCATTTTGCAGTACGCCTTTAGCGATATCGGTGTTTTTGCTCATATCGGGACCGAATATAATACAATTAGAGAAATATGCTGCTTCTAAAATATTATGCCCGCCTTGTTTAAAAGAACCGCCGATAAAAGAAATTGTAGCTACAGAAAAAAATAGTCCCATTTCGCCGAACCTATCAACTATATAAAGATCATCGCTTAAAACAGGTAAATCATTCTGCGACTTAGCGGTAGCGGATAAATTATGTGACTTACAATTATCGATAATTGATTTAACTCGCTCAGGATGTCTTGGAATTAAGATAATATAGCAGTCTAAAAACTGCTCTTTTAGGTTTTTGATTATAGGCAAAATCACCTCTTCATCTTCGGGGTGAGTGCTGGTAAATAGCACGACTCGCTTATTGTCTAAATGTAAGCTTAATTTTGATAACTCTTCTTGATTAACCGGAAGTTTTTCGTTGGCAAATTTAATATTGCCTAAATTCACTGCATCTGATACGCCAAGTTCATTGAATTTTTGTAAGTCACATTCGCTTTGCACGATAATTTTACTGCAATTTTTGAGAATAAGCTGAAAAAAGCTTTTTCTTTGTAGCCAAGCTTTAAACGATTTATCGGAAATACGAGCATTAACTAGTAGTAATTTACACTGCTTTGCTCCCTCATTAATAGTACACGGCCATAATTCCGATTCTATAAAAATGCCTAAATCAGGTTGCCAATTTCTTAAAAATTTTCGAGTAAAAATAATATTATCTATCGGTAAAAATTGGTGAACTGCTATTTTAGGTAATTTGGCAGTTAATATTTTAGCGGAGCTGTTAGTCCAAGAAGTTACTAGAAAACGAACTTTAGGATAGCGTTTACTTATATTATGTATTAATGTTAAAGCTACCATAGACTCGCCAATGCTTGCTGCATTAATCCATATCAGCCTTTGTGCATCACTTGCTTCTAAAGGTAATTTATACGTTGATCCTAACCCTTCATCCTCACGTATTAGTGTATACGCTGTGGTTCGCAGTGAAGTGTCTCCTTTAAATTCCTCTTTATTAGCGGACGTTTGCATGGAATCGTCTTGTCTGTGTTTGCCAATAGCAAAACGCTCTTGGATGCGTCTTATATCTTCTTTACCTATTAATAAACGTATAAGAATTATGATAAAATAAACAGGTAATAATATAAAGCTTAAAGCATAATATAATAACATCATTTCTTTAAACTTTCTGTTAAGCTTGCTAATTGTTTTTCAAGGTTTATATGGTTTTGTATTTTATCATTTGTGAGTTCTAAAGGCGAGCCAACTATGATTTTAATGGTACCAAACGGTAGGGGTATTATTAATTTATCCCAACTTTTTAATCTGAAACATCTAGAAGTGGAGCTGACTATAGTAATAAGTTTTGTGTTGTATCTATAGGCAATTTCGGTAATACCGCTATTTACTTTATATACCGGTCCTTTAGGACCGTCCGGCGTGACTATTATATTTGCACCTTGAGATAACTTACCTATAATATTACGTAAAGCTCCAATTGGATTTTTATTAGTAGAACCTACTATCACTCTGCAACCGAATTTTCCTACTAGATCGTTTAAAATTTTTCCGTCTAAATGCGGTGATATTAAAGCATAGATATTTCTATGTCCTATAAACATAGACGGACTTAAGGCAAGCATATTATGCCAAAATGCAAAGATTACCCCTTGTTCGTTTAGGAATTTTTCCTTATTGCCGTTATCGTAAAATATAAATTTCTGCTTTGAAGTAAAGTAAACAAAACGCAAATACCAATATAGTAAAATAGTAATTATACTAAGTACGTATTTATTATTTTTTAAAAATTTTTTAAAAACTTTCCGCATTATTTTTTTGTTGGTTTAGGTGGCTTTTTAACTTTTCCGTCATTGCGAGGAAATTACGAAGTAAGTGACGAAGCAATCTCAGGATATTTGACGAAATTGTCACGCAGCCTATGGCTGCTCGCAATGACGATTTGGTATCCATGCAAAGCCTTAAGCAGGAATGACATCAATTGTTCTCTCAATTCTAATACAAGCTTTTTCTAGCTCTTCCATAGAGGTAGCATAAGAGATTCTAAAATATCCCTCTAAGCCGAAAGCGATACCAGGTACTACGGCAACTTTTGCTTCTTCAAGTAAATATTCGGCAAAATCATTACTATTTGCAATAATTGTTCCTGATTTAGTTTTATGCCCAAATATTTTATCGCATTTAACAAATAAGTAAAACGCCCCTTCCGGCTTATAGCATTCAAAATATTTTACTCTTTTCAAAATTGATAAAGCAAGATCACGCTTTTTTTGACAATTTAAAGCATTAGGCTTTATATAATCTTGAGGACCGTTTAATGCTTCAATAGCAGCCATTTGACTTATTGAACAAGGGTTTGAAGTACTTTGCGACTGAATAATAGTCATTGCTTTAATCAAAGTTTTAGAGCCTGCACCGTAGCCTATACGCCAACCCGTCATAGAATAAGCTTTAGATACTCCGTTTACGGTAAAGATTCTCTTTTTTAAATCAGGTGCTATTTGGGCTAATGTATAAAATTTAAAATCATCAAAAGTAATGTGCTCGTAAATATCATCGGACATTACGTTTACATGTGAATATTTTCTTAAAACTTTAGCAATATTTTCTAGTTCTTCAAAATTATAGCTTGCACCTGTTGGATTACTAGGTGAGTTAATAATAAGCCACTTAGTTTTATCCGTAATTGAACGTTCTAAAGCTTCTGCACTTAATTTAAAGCTATGTTCAATTCCGCAATTTACAAAAACAGGTGTTCCTGCGCTAAGTGCAACCATATCAGGATATGAAACCCAATAGGGTGCTGGAATAATTACCTCATCCCCTTGGTCTAAAGATGCCATAAACAAATTATATATAACTTGTTTACCGCCGGTGCTTACTATTATTTCATCAAGTTCGTAATCTATATTATTTTCACGTTTGAATTTGTCTTTTATTGCTTGCTTTAAAAGAGGCATACCCTCAACGTTAGTATATTTAGTAAAGTCGTCTTTAATCGCTTTAATCGCCGCTTCCTTAATATTGTCAGGCGTATCAAAATCAGGCTCACCGGCACCGAGTGTGATAATATCAACTCCCGCTTTTTTAAGTTCAAGAGTGTTTTTAACGACTGCAAGGGTCGGCGACGGTTTTATAGAACTTAGCCTCGTAGAAATAATTGACATAATTTGAGTCCGTATTAAATGAAAGTTACAATTATATATTATAATTTGTTTAGTATTGACAGAAATATATTAGTCTATGTTCGTGGTTAATTCTACGTGACCATAAACCTGATAATATATGTTTTAAAGATTCGGGCTTACCTATACCTGTAACCGGTGCTTCTTGGATATTTTTTATTAGAAGTTTAATACGTTCATATTTGTTAATATCGTATTTTTTCCAATACGCTAAATCCTCCGCTGCTTCTAGTATCTACTCAATCTCAATCATCTAAATTAACTTTAGCAAACTCTCCTCTTTTTGCTTGTTCGATAGATTTTTTTATTCGATTCGCATTAGCCCCAGATTAGATAATAAATATAATGTTTCTTTTGTAGATTCATATTCTTCTTCGGTTAAAAAAATAATATTATTATGATTCTTTCTTTTAATTAAGATAAGGGGCATGATCGTTTTCTACGGTATTTAGTACAGAGCTTAAGTTTTTTCTAAATGAAGTGCTGCTAATTGAGTTCAGGAGCTACCTACTGATGTACATATAATAACATGTACATCCTAGCTTCAATACCATTAATTCACAAGTAAAAGTATTATTTTATTTAAAAATTTATCAAGATATGCTTTATTATAGTAAGTAATATTAATTTAGTAATTAAACTATGCGCGGTAAAATAAAAGACAAAATCAAACATTATTGCTTAACTATAATAAATGTACCGAATTTTATTAAGAATAAAATTTTAGAATTTAAAAATTATATAAGTGATTGTAAATATAAATTTTCTCATTTAACCGAAACTAATTATCAACTTGGACTCGATCATTTATATAGAGGTAATTTAAATGATGCATTACTTAGGTTTAAACTAGTCGATAAATTTTTTAATCCTAATGATTCTAAAGTATATTCTCAACTCGGATGGGTTTATTTTTTAAAAAATAATTACAGGCAAGCTATAGAATATTTAGAAAAATCTAATGAAAAATATAAACCTATATTTATAAATTTTTTGAAAAATTATAAGGGTATTACTGAAATACCTCAAGAAATTTGTGGAAAATATCGTGATTTAACTGCACAATATTATCCTACTATTTTTAATAACGATAAAGATATCCATCTTCCGTATATGTTTGTTAATGAAGCACTTAAGCAGATATCTGATTTACCGGATAATTACTCTATTTTGGAACTGGGAAGTAATATAGGGCTTGTAGGTTATGAAATACAAAAACGTTTTCCGGAACGTTTGACTTTAACCGGTGTAGAAGTTTCTGCTTTAATGAATAAGTTACAAGCAACATATTACCCGAACACTAAAATTTACGATCAAATATATAATATTGCTATCGATGAATTTTTAAAACAAAACTCTAATAAATTTGATATTATTTTTAGTTTTTGCGGATTATCGTTTACTAACAATTTAATAGAATATTTTAATTTAATATACTCATCTCTTAATAAACAAGGGTATTTTGCCCTTTGTTTACCGAATGCGACGAAGACACAATTTTCAGTAAAACGCAAAGAATTTATTTTTAACTTGAATGAAATAAATAATTTTTTACAAAAAAATAATTTTACTATATTAACTTCGGAAGAAATAATACTAGCGGAAAACAATAAATATAGTATTATTGTTTGTAAGAAAACAGCATAAATCAATGAGAATATTAATTATATTATCCATTATTTTATGTTCATTATCGATAAGAGCTGATCTTGAATATGTTGATAATGAAATATATAACTATAATGGTGGAAGCAATGAAAACGGTTGCGTGGAAGTTTATGATCCATATGAGAAATTTAACCGTAAAGTGTTTGTATTTAATTCTGTGTTAGATTATATAATATTGCGTCCTTTAGCGATAAGTTATAAGAACATCACGAATGATTACGTAAAAGCACGCGTTAATACTTTTGTCAGTAATGTCGATACACCGCTTACGGCGGTAAATTACGGGCTTCAGTTAAATTACGATAAAACTATGAAAAGCGTTTGGCGGTTTCTCATTAACACGACGCTTGGCATAGGCGGTTTATTTGACGTGGCAGGTAAAGTAGGTTTGCCGTCTGATCGTCAAACTTTCGGTAGTACCCTCGCACATTATGGAGTTGTCCCAGGTCCTTATTTAGTATTGCCGATAATCGGTAGTACTAACGCAAGAGATATGATGGATTCGGTAATTACTAATTATGCTCTTAATCCATTAATGTACTACACTCATAATGATTTTGACTTAGGAGTACTAGCAGTTAGTAAAATAAACGATCGATATGTTGTATTACCGTTTAGTGATTATGTGATGAAGAATTCTACCGATCCTTATGTGGCTATTAGATCAGCATTACATCGTGTTCGTGAAGCATCGGTTCAATATCCTGAAAATTTTAAATGTCCTAAACCCAAGAATTAATGAAATTAAAGAGGATTATATGCAAAAAATTATTACAGGTTTATTTTTATTAGTTATGACGTTTTACGCTTATTCTAATGAAAAAGTGCCTGCCGGTTTGAACAGTTACGTTACTAATTTAGTAAATGAAACTTCTAGTATATTAAACGATAGTAAGTTATCTGAGCGAGTAAAAATTGCTAAAGCACGTGAGTTAATGTCTCAGAACCTAGATTTTGATTGGATGGCTAAATATACATTAGGCAGAAATGGGATAAAAACTTTATCAGGTGGGCAGGTTCAGGAATTCATCAAAGTTTACTCTAAATATGTTACTAAATCTTATACTGATTTAATAAAAGATTATAAAGGCAAACAGCCTAAAATAGTAGGAGTTCGTCCTTTAAGCTCAACCGATTTTATGGTTGCTATGAATATCATTAGTAATAAAGAGCAAGACCCTATTAAAGTAGAATATCTTGTACGTGAAATGAAAGGAAACGGAAAAGACGTTTTTAAAGTTTCTGATATAATTACGGAAGGTGTAAGTCTTATTGGAGCTCAACAAGACGAGTTTACTGATACTTTAAAACATCAAGGCTTTAAGGCACTAATACAAAAATTAGAAAGTCGTTCTTAAGCTTATTTCACTTTCATCTTAAATCGTCATTGTGAGGAGGTATTGTTGCGTAGACACCTCGTCGTCATTGCAAGGAAATTGCGTAGCAATTGACGAAGCAATCTCAGGAGTTTGTTATTATTGCATGAGATTGCCACGCAGTCTACGACTGCTCGCAATGACGATTAGATATCCACGCAACAAAGCCCGCTCGCTAATAGCGTTAAACAACATAAATCACTCACATGAAAATCTTAGCAGGCAAGTAGTAATAAGTTACTTGCAACGTGTTTAGCTATAGCATTAAATATTAAATATATTGAGCCGAAAATTACCTATTTCAATGATTCCGAAATAAAAGTAGAAATTCAAAAATCGTTTCATAATGAAGATATAATCATAGTACAATCCACATCAAAACCCGTTAATGATCGCTTAATTGAGTTGTTTTTGCTAGTAGATGCAGCAAAACAAGTGGGAGCACAAATCGAATAATTTTAGTAATGCCTTATTTTGGTTATGCAAGGCAAGATAATATAAATTCTCAAAATATAATTCCTGCTAAGTTAATAGCAGATTTTTTAGAGAAGCTCGGAGTAAACCATGTAATTACTATTGATTTACACTCCGATAAAATAGAGAAATTTTTTAATATTCCTGTTTCTAATCTTGAACCTATAAATTTATATATCCCGTTTTTAAGCACTTATAGCAATTTCGTTATAGTTACACCTGATAAAGGAAGTATCAATCGAGTTCAAAAAATTAGTAATTTACTAAATATAGATTCAGCTTATATAAACAAAGAAAGGGATATAAATAATAATTGCGAGATTGATATCAATCACAAGTAGTGTAGAGGGCAAAAATTGCATATTAATTGATGATATTATAGATAGTGGAGAAACAATCGTAAAAGCAGCGAGATTTTTAAAAGAACATTCGGCTTTATCGGTTAGTGCTTTTATAACTCATGCAGTGTTTTCTGCCGGCCGGTTCTAAAAATTCGATAATAGACCTCTTGGAGAACGAAGCTAATAAAAGAGGAGTTTATAGGAAACACGGAACGCAGCACCGCAGTGTACACTTTAGTACGTGAGGATGTGAGTACTGGATTGACGTACAAATTACCTTTAGAAGCAAGTTATGCAAGAGGTCTAATAGACAATATTTTTATCACGGATACTAAAAACAAGTGACTTATCTACAAAATTTCATATAATACCCGTATTGTCTATCATCGTAAAGGAGTTAATAAATATACTATGAGCTTGTGTACTGTAGAAATAAATCTATCTACAATAAAAAATAATTACCTTTTATTACAAGATATTTGTAAAACCTCATTAGTCGGTGCTGCTGTTAAAGCTAACGGTTACGGTCTTGGAGCAGTACAAATTTCTAAAGCTTTAATAGAAGAAAATTGTAGGCATTTTTTTGTGGCCTCAAGTGAAGAAGGAATGAATTTACGCAACGCTTTAGGATTAGATGTTAATATTTTAGTTCTTAACGGCGTTTTTGAACATGATGCTTTAGAGCTGATAGAATATAATTTAACACCTGTCCTAAATAACTTAAAACAAATAGAAACTTGGCAAAAATTTAGTAATTTGAAAAACCGATTATTGTCTTGTTATTTACATTTCAATACGGGGATTAATCGTCTTGGCTTAAGCTCTGATGAGATAGAGCAACTCATTAATGATCGTGATTTGTTAAAAGGGCTAGATTTACAATATATTATAAGCCATCTAGCTATATCCGAGGAAATAGATAATCCTTATAATCTAAAACAATTAAACAGATTTAAAGCTTATTTACAATATTTCCCAAACGTCAAAGCAAGCCTTGCTAATTCCGGCGGCATATTTTTAGGACAGGATTACCATTTTGATTTAGCAAGACCAGGGGCAGCCTTATATGGTCTTAATCCCTTAACAAAGAATCCCGTAACCTTAAAAGCTCCTATAATTCACTTACAGAATTTGACACTAGATAGCCATATCGGTTATAATATGACTTTTACAACTAAGCGTGATAGTATCATTGCAACGTTACCGCTTGGTTATGCCGATGGGTTTAGTCGTAATTTTAGCAATCAAGGCGAAGTATTTATTAACAGTCGCAGCGTTTCTATAGTAGGGCGAGTATCGATGGATTTAATAAATATCGATGTTACCGATCTACCACCATCCGAGATTTTTCTAGGGCAGGAAGCAGAAATTATCGGAAATTATTGCACGCCCGATAAAATAGCGAGTATTATAGGTACTATCGGGTATGAGGTATTAACTAACCTTGGTAGTAGATATAAAAGAAAGTATATCGGGTAGATATCTGTGTCATACCATGGCTTGACCACGGTATCCAGAAAAAAATTAAAAAAGACTGGATCCCGCGATCAAGTCGCGGGATGACATTAGAGGTTACTGGATTCCTGCTTGCGCAGAAATGACATAGCGTGCAGAAATGACATAGCGTACTTAAATTAAATAGAAAAAATACAAATGTTATTCAATATAGCTAATTCGGTCGGTAAACGTACTGTAAAGTTTGCACAAAGTGTAGGTAGTTTTTCTCTATTTAGCTTTGTTGCCGTTAGCAGTATCATAAGACCGCCTTTATATTTGAGTTTAATTATCAGACAATTATTATTTATCGGGTTTCACTCGCTTCCGGTTGTTGCGATGACGACTTTTTTCTCAGGGGCGGTACTTGCATTACAGAGCTATATCGGTTTTTCCCGTTTCTCAGCTGAAAGCTCTATTGCAACGGTAGTAGTATTGTCGCTGACTAGAGAGCTTGGACCTGTCTTAGCTGGACTAATGGTAGCGGGAAGAGTTGGGGCATCAATCGCCGCCGAAATAGCCACAATGAGAGTAACGGAGCAGATAGATGCTTTATATACTTTATCTACCGATCCTATTAAATATTTAGTTTTTCCAAGAGTAATAACAGCTATTATTACAATGCCTTGTCTTGTTTTAATCGGGGATATAATTGGTGTTATGGGCGGTTATTTGGTAGGGGTATGTAAACTTGATTTTAATAGTGCAGCTTATTTAACCAGTACTTTTCAGTATTTAGAACCGATTGACGTAATTTCCGGTCTTGTTAAAGCGGGAGTTTTTGGGTTTATTATTTCTATAATAAGTTGCTATAGCGGCTATTATTCAGGTAAAGGGGCTAAGGGAGTTGGAAGAGCAACTACCTCGGCAGTAGTGAATTCTTCTATCCTTATCTTAATCAGTAATTATTTAATAACCGAATTATTTTTTAAAGTATAGGTGTATACTCGTTTGATTTGAAAAATTGGTTTTGTTGTTTTATATTTTTTGATCCTCACGTACGTTTATGTACGCTGCAGTCAAAAAATATAAAACAACAAAACCAATTTTTCAAATCAAACGAGTATACAGTTTTTTTGTTTATTTGGAGTATGCATGAGTGTAGAAGAATTTAAAATTAAAATTCGGTCATTATATAAATCATTTGCTAATCATAAGGTGTTAGACGGAATAGATTTGGATGTAAAAAAGGGCAGTTCATTAGTGATTTTAGGTGGTTCTGGTAGTGGCAAATCAGTTCTAATTAAAAATATAGTAGGATTGATTAAACCTGATAAAGGTAAAATTTTTATTGATAATGTAGAAATCCAAGATATCTCAAGTAAACAAAAATTTGAGATTATGGATGGTATAGGTTTTTTATTCCAAGGCGGAGCATTATTTGACTCCTTAAATATACGTGATAATATTACTTTCGAGACTAAAAAATTATCTAAGAAAGAAAAAAACGACCTGGCCGGTGCAAAGCTTAATGCCGTTGGTTTATCTCCTAGAATACTCGAGCTTTACCCTGTCGAATTATCGGGAGGAATGCAAAAAAGAGTAGCCCTTGCTAGGGCTATTTGTAGTACACCGTCGATTTTATTTCTTGATGAACCGACCACAGGGCTTGATCCTATCATGGCAAATGTTATCAACGAATTAATTATAAAAATCCAAGAAGAGTTAGAGGCAACTACGATTACTATAACTCATGATATGATTAGTGCCGCAAAAATAGCTAAAGAAGTAGCTATGATTTATCAAGGAAAAATTAAATGGTACGGTAGTAAAGATGAAATGCGTAATAGTGATAATCCTTATTTAAAACAATTTATAAATGGATTAACTACTGGGCCTATTATAGAGGTATAAAATGTTTAAGAACTTATTATGTATAATAATATTTCTAGGTATAAATCTCAATGTTTATGCTATAAATGCTAGCTCTTATACGACAGATGATATAATAAAAATAGTAATTATTCTTGGAATAGTTATTTTAATTTTTAGTCCTGCAAAATTCCGTATAATCGTTATCGGTACTATGTTAGGCTTGTCTTGTGCCTATTTCACGTATAAATACATCGTACCTATCTTTATTTCTTTACTAAATGGACCATAAAGATAAATATTGCTATTAGTGACGCCCCACATCTCAGCTATTTTCTCTTCTAATAGTATCAATTTAATATTCTACAATTAATCTAAAGCTCTAACTCCCCCGTGATAGCCATCTAATTCAAAAGAATTGGGATATATGTTTTTATATGCATCTAAACCTATTATATTAATAATATTAGTATTATTATCAATACCATTTAAAGTAGTACGAATATCTTCCAAGTATTTAGATGATTCAGGCGAATCATTACCTCCAATTATTCGTACTTTTATTAAATCTTGTTCTATCAATTCATTCTGATTAAAGTCAGTAATTAATTGCTCTAACTGTTGTGAATTAATATTTCTAGCTAATGCTATTTTATTGCATTTTACGGAAAAGAAACTACAGGCAATCTCTTCATTTAAATCTTTAGTATAAATTACTAAATCATCATTTATATAAAAAATTTTATATTCTTGTGAGTTAATTTCAATTTGCATAGTTTATTTACTTTGTTGATTATTTTTGTGTAAAGCAATATTTTTATTGGGAAGAGTATAGCTAGGTGCAGCTATTTTTGTCTTAGTACTTATATTTTTTTAATATCTTATCACTTGTTAAGTTTAATTTTGGTTCATTTTTTGTTTTATTACTACTAAAAATATTTATGAACAAATCTTTTATTTTTTGTACACTTTTTTGTATCCAGGATTTTTTAATATTACTATCTTGTTGGTAGGTAGAATGAATAAGTGCTAATGTTTTATTAATTTCTGAACGTACACTTTCCAACGGATTTAAATTGTTAGATAATAAATAATCAGTTTTAGCTATTAAATTATTTACAATTTTTGTTTGTTCTTGATCCTTTAGATTCAATTCGTGAACTCAATGACTAATATTTTTAGTTACTACATTTTTTACTAATTTTGGATTAGTTTTTTGAATTTCCTCTGCTATTTTAGTAAGTGGTCTTGATATTTGATTAGATTGCCATGTGTCCATAGAATTAGGATTTTGATTAGATCCTAATAAATATTGCTGAATAATATGTTTTTGTTGAATTTCATTTAAAGAGCGATTAGGCATATTTTTATTTTTAGTAAAATCAAAAGCTTTATAAAGTACAGGAGTATTACTTCCTATACTTAAATGTACTTGTCTAGCAGTGGTTGTTTTATCCTCTCTATCCGGAACAGTTACCTGTTATTGGATCAAATATAATTCCTAATGGGGCTCCCTTGTCTTCTATATCTGCAGATTTTATATTTACGTTAAAGTGGTTAGTTAATTCTTGTGTTACTTTACGAATATTACCATCTGATACCGAAATTGATACTGCAGATCTATCACGCCCTCCTACTAAATAAGCTTCTAATTGAGTATTAGGAGGAAAGTTGCTTATTACATCATGTGTTAAAGAACCAGCATCAGTAAACCTGTCAACATAGGCTAATGCAGTTTTTTTAGTTAATGGATCATGTAAAATTATAGCAACGCATTGTTGAATGTTATCAGTGCCTATCTTTTCTTTATTAGAAAAACCAACTTTATGCTGTTCCACACGAACAGCTTCATAATCAACTATACCTTGCTGTAATGAGTAAGCATATGCATACTGCGCTATTGAATTTTCTTTACGGTTTTGAGTTTTATAAGCAGCTCCTAAAGCTAATCTTGCCATTAATTCTTTAGTTTGGCTAATGTTCCTTGTGGTTGATGTGCAGTGACTAATTCTTTGTATGAATTTTCGACATTATAATATTGTTTTGCTTCAAAAGAATTCTCTATGCTATCTTGAAATTGTTGAATAGCATTATCAAACAGTCCTAGCTGTTGATAGCTACGTCCTATCATAGTGTTAATATAGGAAAGTAGGAAAGAAAATTACTGTCAGTTTGACCTATAGCAATTTGTTCAGCTTGTTATAGTTGTTTAAGAGCAACAAGATGATTATCTATATAATTTTAATCCTTCATTATACAAAAAGCTGCTTGATTATGATCAATTTGCTCCTTTGTACTTAATGGTTTTGGATTAAGATTACTAATATATTCAGGAAAACTTGAAGGCAACTCGCCTAATTTTTTAATTAGTCCGGTGATATTACCTTGAACTGGCTTCCCATTAATAAGCATAGATTTATAATAGTTTAATTAATTTATATTTTTATATAAAACTCTGTTATTTAATAAAAATCAAGCATTAGCTAATACTTAGCTACAAAATAATTATCTCTTGACACTGGGGGAGTATTGCTTTATATTCTTTATCTATTGTATATACTGGGTGAACTTCAAAATTGGCTACGTCGTTCTACAAGATCTGCGGTGCTCACTTGTTAAGTATAAGCTCCGCTTCTCGGTGTGTGAACTCTTAGCTCTTTTTGAAGTTGATCTTCGTATATGACTCTTTATTTACTTGAAGTATATTTTATAAGTTTTAAGGTATTTAGCTTATGTCTCGTAAGTGCGAACTCACAGGTGTGGGTGTTTTATACGGCAACAATGTATCACATTCTCAGCGTAAAACTAGAAGACGTTTTGAACCTAACCTAAGATCGGTTAAGTTTACAAGTGATATAACAGCTGGGGAATATAGATTATCGGTTAATGCTAGATGTATTAGTTCAGTGGAAAAAGCCGGGGGTTTTGATGCATATATTCTAAAAGCCGATGATAATGTTTTATCAAGTAACGCTAGAGCTATTAAGAAAAAAATAATTCAGACTAAAACAGCAAAATCATTATGAAAAGCGGTATACATCCAGAATATAAAAAGTTTTTGATTAAAGTAGGAAGTGATGTTTTTGAAACAATGTCTACTCATCCTACAGGTGAAATTTTAATGGATGTTGATTTTAGGAAGCATCCGGCATGGAATAAAGATTCCGGAAATGTAGTAAATCAATCGAACAAAAGTGTTAGCGATTTCAATAAAAGATTCTCAGGTCTTTCTTTCGGTAGTAAGAAAGAAGCTAGCTAGGCTTTATTTGTGGATAACAAATCGTCATTGCGAGGAAATTGCATAGCAATTGACGAAGCAATCCAGTAAACAATTTTGATTTATAGAATTTTTTTATTATTTTTTCTGGGTTGCCGTGCAGTCTACGACTACTCGGTATTTACGCAAGAATGACACTAACAATAAAATATAACACAGATAAATCGTCAATTCTCAATTATTGCGGGGTGGAGCAGCTCGGTAGCTCGTCAGGCTCATAACCTGAAGGTCGTTGGTTCAAATCCAGCCCCCGCTACCATATTTTTTAATGTTATGCTAGCTCACTTATAGCGTTATTGAAGTCTGCTGATGCCATTCCTAACTCAGTGTTGTTGCATGGTTTGGTTTTCCTGTCATTGAGAGAAGGCATTCACACAGGCAATGCCTTACATCCAATACGAAAGCAAATTATGACTACTCAGAAAATAGTGCCTACAAAATCAACTGATGGCAGTAAGCTTTTTCGTCATCAAGCTAAATTTGTAGCCGGTGCTATGAATATAAATCAAATCCCCAATTTTTCATTACCGGAAATTGCTTTTGTCGGTAAGTCAAATGTCGGCAAATCAAGCCTAATAAACACGATATGTAGTAATAAAAATCTTGCTAAAGTTTCTAATACTCCAGGGCGTACTAGGCAAATCAATTTCTTTAACCTTGCAGATAAACTTATTATAGTTGACCTTCCCGGTTATGGTTTTGCTAATGTTCCTATATCAGTCAAAGAGCAGTGGGGAGTGTTAATTAGTTATTATTTACGAAATAGTTATAATTTAAGGTTAGTTAACTTATTGATTGATTCAAGAAGGGGTATAAAAGAAAATGATAAGAAAGTAGCTGATCTATTACTTGCAAATAAAAGAGAATTTCAAATTATTTTCACAAAATCCGATAAAGTTACGGATCATAAAAACCTTCACGATGAAGCACAGAATTTTCTTGCAACTTTAAACTACTCATGTAATGTTATGTATGTAAGCAATAGGAGTAAAGAAGGTGCAAGAGAACTTAAAGCTAGTTTGGCAAAATGCATCAAACCTCAAAAATAAAGAGGTAGATAGTATTTCTTCATTAAATAACATTGCTATAATTAAGAATATAATAAAGTGTAGTAGTGAGTTGAAGAATCAAGCAATAGTTCTAAAATTACCTGCTACTATTATTATTGACGATAAATTATTTACGGCTTTTATTGAATCTGTTAGATTGCTTGAGATGTGCGGTACTAAAATATATATAGTACATGATCATATTGATTTACGAAGTTCGTCTTTAATATCACAAATAGATGAAAATTTTAGTCAAAAAATTAGTAAAATAAGCGACTATAATTCTCTAAATAATCCTATTATTATGGAAACTTTATCCAGTTACGTTAACAAGCTTATAGTAACAAAGTTAAGTAGTATAGGTTGTTATGCAGTTGGTATTTCAGGTAAGGATGCTAATTTACTGCAAGCAAAAAAAGCAAAACTATCTTACCGAAAAATTGTAAATCAGGATGTTATAAATATTGGTTTTTTAAGCGAGCCTATTATGATTAATCCAGAAATTTTATTAAATTTTGCAGATAATAATATTATATCCGTGATAGCACCGTTTGCGAGCGACGATCAGGAGAAAACGCATTTATTAAATGTTAACTTAACGTTAGCAACAATTGCTTCTGCATTAAGTGCAGAACATTTAATATTGCCATATGAGATATTACAGGTATCCGAGACGTTTCCGTATAATATAAAAATACGAGATATTAACTTGTTGAAATCAATGTTAGATGATAGTAATAATTTCATCGAAGAAGCATTAATTAAGATAGCAGTTAATGTCCTTGAAAATAATAATGGTTACGTACATTTTGTGAATAGTGAAGCACCGAATTCAATATTGTCAACTATATTTGATATTAATATAAATTAATAGAGGTTTTTTATGGCAGGAACATTAGCATCCGATCTTTTATTTGTAGGGTTAACTAGACCGCCGATGATATTTGGAGTAAGTATTAAGTTTGCTGCATTAAATATGATAATGACGATGCTAGTATTTATTTGGAATAACGGCATTATGATTTTATTCATTGCAGCTGCTTTGCATTTGGTAGCTTATATTATATGTTTTAAAGAACCGAGATTCATAGAGCTATATTTAAATAAAATGTCAAGAACTAACCAATGTCCTAATAAATTTTACTACGGAGCAAATTCGTATAATATTTGAGTTTTATGTCATTCCCGCCTTACGCGGGAATGACATAAAAAGAGGTATAACTGACAAAATAAATCAAAATAGTTAAATCAGGTGAGGTAATGAAATTATTTAGAACTAGAGCCGCTAAAGAATTAAGGTCTAAACAAGAAAGACCCACTTCGCATTTTATTCCTTATAAATGTCATTGGGATAGTAATACTATTTTAACAAAAGATAATTCTTTATTACAAGTTATTAAAATGAATGGATTTTCTTTTGAAACTGCTGATGATGAAGATCTAGACATTAAAAAGAATATCAGAAATGCCTTACTTAAAAATATGGCCTCGGGAAATATCGTTATGTATTTCCATACTATTAGAAGACGTAAAGCAGTAATATTTGACGATACAGAATTTACTTATGATCCTACCGTAAAAGTCCCTAATGATTTTATTACTTATTTAGGTGCAGAATGGCGTAAGAAACATGCTGGGGCTAGGTCGTTTTTTAATGAATTATATGTTAGTATTTTATATAAGCCCGATACTGGCGGTGTTGCTATAGTTGAGTATTTTCTAAAGAAGCTTAGACAGAAATCTAATAAAACCGTTTGGGAAAACGACATGAAAGAGATGAAAGAAAATCTTCAAGAAATGTCAACTAGAGTGATTAATACATTCAGAAGTTACGGAGCAAGATTACTTGGAGTTCGTCAAACGCAGTCAGGTAGTTATTGTGAAATTTTAGAATTCCTTTCATCGTTAATCAATTGCGGCGATTCACCGGGTCCTATAGCATTACCGCGTGGTACTATTGACGAGTATTTACCGACTCATCGCTTATTTTTTGATTCTCGTACTATTGAAGTAAGAAGTCCGCTTGGCAAGAAATATGCTGGAATGATCAGTATACTTGAATACGGTCCTAATACTTCGGCAGGAATTTTTGACGGATTCCTGCAAATGCCTTTTGAATTTGTTATGACGCAAAGCTTTGTCTTTGTTAATAGAACAGTAGCGATCGGTAAAATGCAATTACAGCAAAATAGAATGATACAATCCGGTGATAAAGCTACTTCACAAATTGCTGAAATTAATACGGCCCTTGATATGGCCACCAGCGGTGATATCGCTTTCGGTGAGCATCATTTATCGCTTTTATGTTCCGCAAATAATATTAAAGCTTTGGAAGATATATTGTCAATGGCAGCAGTTGAGCTTTCTAATTCAGGAATTCAGCCGGTTAGAGAAAAAGTTAACATGGAACCTAGCTATTGGGGACAGTTGCCGGGAAGTATGAATTATATAGTGCGTAAATCCACTATAAATACTCTTAATATGGCTAGCTTTGCCTCACAACATAATTATCCGCTCGGTAAAATTAGAGATAACCATTGGGGAGAATATGTCACAGTACTTGATACTACTTCAGGTACACCGTTTTATTTTAATTTCCATGTAAGGGATGTTGGACATACTCTCATTATCGGTCCAACCGGTGCCGGTAAAACAGTTCTTATGAATTTCTTATGTGCTGAAGCACAAAAATTCAAACCTCGTATGTTCTTTTTTGATAAAGATCGAGGAGCAGAAATATTTATACGTGCTTTAAACGGAGTTTATACAGTAATTGATCCGGGTTTAAAATGCAACTTTAACCCTTTACAGCTTGAAGATACTAGTGAGAATAGAACGTTTATTTTAGAGTGGTTTCGTGTGCTTGTAACTTCTAACGGTGAAAGTTTAACTGCACAAGATAATAAAATCTTATCTCAAGCGGTAAGCGGTAATTTTAGATTAGCAAAACAAGATAGAAGGCTTAGTAATGTTATAGCATTTCTTGGTATTGATACACCAAATAGTTTGGCAAGTAGGATTGCAATGTGGGTTGGTAGAGGTTCACACGCTAAGATATTTGACAATGAAATAGATGATATTGATTTACAAAAAGTAAGAGTATTCGGTTTTGATATGACTGAATTACTTAAAGATCCTGTAAGTCTTGCACCGGTATTACTATATATTTTCCATCGTATTAATATCTCTTTAGATGGGCAGAAAACTATGATAGTACTTGATGAAGCATGGGCTTTAATCGATAATCCGGTATTTGCACCTAAGATCAAAGATTGGTTAAAAGTGTTGAGAAAATTAAATACTTTTGTTATATTTGCTACGCAGAGTGTCGAAGATGCTGCAAAAAGTAGAATTAGTGATACGTTGATTCAACAAACAGCTACGCAGATTTTTTTACCTAATTTGAAAGCTACGGATATTTATCGTAGTGCATTTATGTTAAGTCAACGAGAATATATTTTAATTAAAACTACTGACCCTACTACACGTTATTTTTTAATAAAACAAGGAATAGATGCCGTAGTGGCAAAAGTTAGCTTAGATGGTATGGATAACATAATCAGTGTTTTATCCGGTAGAGTTGAGACTGTAATATTGCTCGATCAAATTAGAGAGAAACACGGCAATGATCCGGATAAATGGTTACCTATATTTTATGCAGCAGTTAAAACATTATAAATGCCTGTCTGTCATCCCACGGCTTGACCGCGGGATCTTGTCTCACAGACTGTATTCTGAGATCCCGTGGACAAGCCACGGGATGACATTTTTACAATGTGAGGCAAGTAACTAGTTATGAAATTATTTCCTCGTAGTATACTTATAACATTAGTATTAAGCTTTGCCCTAAATTTAGGGATAGTTACTAAAGCTCATGCTAAAGATACTCTTGATAGCATTGTAGATGTTTTGAGTGGCTTAACTTGCGAAACCCAAGGCGTAGGCGATTTGCTGCGTACTGAATTTTCTCATACATGTATTGTTGCTCCGTTCTTTACTTTTGCGGTAATGAATCTTGTCTCTTCCGTTTTATACATGAATACGTTTTTAAAGCTTAAAATAAACGACAGTGATTTATTTAACGATAGTAACTTTGGGAATTTTCCTGGAGGTCAATGTACTCGTGAAAACAGAATTGATCCTAAAAATCCAGAATTACGCTTTGCTTTATGTAATAATGCTAAATTAAGTGTATCTCGGGCAAAATCTGTTGCAGAATCGGCACTTGCTATTGCTAAAGCCGTCTTAACAGGGAGCGATCCTTGGGATGATATAAAGACAGCGTGGGCAAATAAAAAAAAGGAATATCATGTTCCATATAGTGGTAAGCCCGGTGATGACGGTTTTGCATTTGATTTAGGCTTTCCTGTAATATATTGGAAAGTTATTCAAGATAAAGATAGAATATGCGTATCGACAAAAGGATTTACAGGAGACGTTCCCGTTGGCTGTAAATATATGAAAGAGCCGTTTCCAAAATCCATGTATAATAGCTTTATGGATGTAGCAGATAAGGATTTTATTGAGGATCCAAATAAAACTCCTACCGATCCTTTAGCTCTAGTTTCCTGTAGTGCAGTGGGTGATGGATGTTATCAAAAAGCTTATAATGCTTCAAAAACTGCAGTAGTCATGACTTCTCCTCTTATAGAATGTATGAGGCAAATGATTGCTAGATTACTAATTAGTAAAGATGTTTGTAGTTTTGATAATGTAAGCCAAGTGGTTAATTTGGTTTCAAGGCAAGATAGTGTATTCTTTCAGTTTCAAGTAGGAATGTATAAAATAGTTACGGCTTTTCTAACTTTATATGTTATGTTTTTTGGCTTTAAACTATTACTTGCAGGTGAAGTGCCGCCAAAAAGTGAGTATATAAATTTTATATTGAAAATTATATTCGTAACTTATTTTTCAATAGGAATTAATATAACCCCTGGTAATGGTTCTCCGTATGACCGGTTGGACGGCATGATTCAGTGGGCGTTTCCTTTCTTACTTGACGGTATAAACGGTTTAGCAAGTTGGGTTATGAAGGCTGCTCCGTCCGGTTTATGTAAATTTAACAATCTTTCTTATGACGGTACCGTTTCTTATATTGCATTATGGGATGCATTAGATTGTAGGGTAGCTCATTATTTAGGGCTTGATATATTATCTACGTTACTTGTCGAAAATGCTTATCGCAGTCATGATTTTTTAAATTTTGATTTCTTTAGTTTTAGTGCTCCACCATATATTTATTTGCTAATTCCGGCGATAATCTCCGGTAATATGATGTTGGTGTCACTCGCTCTTGCTTATCCGTTACTTGTGATTTCGGTTGCTGCCTTTATGGTTAATGCAACGATTATGTGTATGATATCTATAGTAATACTCGGTATTTTGGCTCCTCTTTTTGTACCTATGTTTTTATTCGCATATACAAGAAATTATTTTGAGAGCTGGGTTAAACTAATGATCTCGTTCTTGCTACAACCTATGGTGGTAGTTACTTTTATGATTACGATGTTTTCGGTATATGATTATGGTTTCTACGGTAAATGTCAATATAAGAGCAAGTTAATTCACAATAGTATAGAAGACAAAATTCAAGGTGGCATTACTTCTAAGAGGGATGTTTTAATATTTTACATTAATAATAATTGGGATGATACGTCACAGTATCCTGATAAAGATGCTGTAGAAAGCTGTCAAAATAGTTTAGGTTATATGTTAAATAACCCTATTACCACGGTATTTAACTTTACAAAAGATAGTGTAAGTGAAATTATCGATAGTAAACCGGGTAATACCCCTACCGATAAATTTCTTGCTAAATTCCAGTTTTTATCAGGAGTAGTTTTAGAGCCCGGAATGTTTTTCATGTTTCCAAAAATGCTTTTTGAGAAAATTAAAAATATTTTGCTTGCGTTAGTTATGGCATGTTTTACATTGTATTTGATGTATAATTTTAGTAGTCAGTTAGCTGAATTTGCTGCAGATATGACGGAAGGAGTAGCTCTTAATAATGTTGCTATAAAACCGCAAGCAATATTTAAGGCAGCTATGGCAGTACTTGCTACTGCGGGTGCTGCAACTAAGGGGGGCGATCAGATAGCAAGTAGAGGAGGAGTTGGTGATTTAAAAGCTGGTCAAGGTGGAGGAGCAAGTGATTTAGAGGTAGGGAAAGGCGGACTACCAAATGATAATATTGCTGCAAGCGGAGGTACGTCGGCACCTGCGGTAACAACGCCGACAGCTTCGTCTTCTGTAGCAACTTCTAGCCCAAAAACTGTAAGTAGTGAAGCAAGATCAGATGTTGTTACTCCTCCTGCTCCTACAGAAGCTGTTTCACCACCGTCTGCTAGTATTAGAACTTCTATTTCTACACCTGCACCACGTGTTGGAAAAATCATAAGAGATAATAATCAAGAAAGTAAAAAAGAGATTGATAATACTCCGCCTTCACAGGAAAAAGTTGATAATGCAGCTCCACAAGAAAAAGTTGACAGCACAAGTAAAGGTACAGGAGTAATTGATTATAGTTTTAACTTAAAGGAACATGATAATCCGACAGGCGTAAAACAGATACGGGAAAATGCAGAGATTCGAGATAAACGTGTAAAAGTAGAAAAAGTATGGAATGAACTAGTAGCAAGTGGAAGAGGAAGAGTAAGAGAACAAGAAGGAGGAGAAATATCAGAACGGCGTGCAAATGCTGAAAAGGCATGGGATGAGTTAGTAAAAAGCGGCGTAGTAACAGAAAAAAAAGATAATAGTTCTAATGAAAACTCTTAAAACCTTAAAGATATTTATTACAGTTTGTATAGCGTCTGTAAGCTTAGCTAGCTTTGCCGGCTTTGGAGAATCATGTTCTAGTTTACCGACTACTTCAGATGGGTATTTAGAAACGGACACGGCATATGGCTATATAATTCGTAATATTGATATGAAGGATCCGAGAGGTAATTGTAACTCAGTTGCGTCTAGTATAACGTTTTGTTTTAAAAATGTAGAAGGTAGTAGTAGCCCTTGCACCATGTATACTTTAAATGAAGGTGACTCTAAAAAGATTAGTGATTTAAGTACCGATAATAATCCTGATCTTGGAGCAAATCCTGTATTAAAGAATATCGTTTTAACGGTTAAAAAATGGGATAATAATCTATGTTTAGTTATGTCTACGTCAAGGGGACCGATGCCGGTAGCATGTAAATCTTTGAGTGCTATACCGACTCCACCTCCTTCTGAGGATGAGAATTGTAATATAGGAAAAAGTTGTTATACGGGAGCAAATTATAGTCAATCGTTAATTAATTTTTCCGGTCTTGCAGTTCAGTGTTTGAGTGAAACGCTTAATAAAATATTTTTTGCTGGAAAGAGTTGTAGTGCTCAAGATCAAAATTCTAGAATAACTAATCTTGCTGCTTTTTCTACGTTTCAAGGTTATTTAAAGAGAATTATAGGTGCGGCATTAATTCTTTATACTATGTTTTTTGCCTTTAATATGGCTCTAAATACAGAATATGCAAGTACTGAAAAAATAGCTCTTTTTGTAATAAAATTCTTATTTGTTGCTTATTTTTCTATCGGTCTTGGACCTTTAGATTTTAGCGGCGGTCAGCCGACAAAAGAAAACGGTATGTTAAAATATGGATTACCTCTTTTGATAGGAGCAGCACCGGACTTTGCACAGATGATCTTTAATGCAGCAGGTTCTAGAGGATTATGTCAATTTGATAATTCAAAGTATAAGGACGGTTATAAATTTTACGGTTTATGGGACACGATTGATTGCCGTATAGGTTATTATCTTGGCTTGGATTTACTTTATAATATAGATAAGAATGGAGTGTTAGGGAATGTGGTCGGCAATGGTCCCCGTGGTAATAATACACCTATACCTAATTTTGATCCTGAAGGCAAAAATGACAGACCGAATGATTTAAGTAAAGTAGGAGCACTTAGATTTTTTACCGTTATGTTTGGATTCTTTATGGCCGGAAATGTTATTATACTTGCAGCAGGTTTAGTATTTTCTGTAATATTTTTATCTATACTTTTATATTTTATTACGCATTATTTAGTTTGCATGATTACTATTTACGTTATGACATATATTTCTCCTATATTCATTCCTATGGCTCTATTTACTCGTACAAAAGCTTATTTTGACGGGTGGCTAAAAGTATGTATTTCATGTGCATTGCAGCCGGCAGTAGTAGCAGGTTTTATAGCTTTATTAATAACTATGTATGATTCCGCAATATTTAAAAATTGTGAATTCCTTAGATATGATTATGAAAAAGGGGATATTAGATTTAGTACTTTTGAGTTAAGGCTTCCTGTTGGCGGGGCAGATCAATGTCAGGAAAGTTTTGGATATAAAATGTTAGAATATTATGCAGGTAAAGGTTGGGAAGAGCATTTATTGATACTTTTTCCAATAAAATCAATTGTTAGAGATGTTGTATCTATTTTAGCAGAACTTTTATGCGTATTAGTATTTTCGGTTATTTTTTATTACTTCTCTAAATCTATAGGGCGATTTGCTTCTGATTTAACTAATGGTCCTAATATGGATGCAGTAACGGCAAGTCCCACTAAAATCGTTGGTTTAGTAAAGAAAGGAGCAGCTTTTCTTAAGGATGCTGCTATGGCTTTGCAAGGTAAGCCGCTGGTAGGAGATAAGCCGGGTGTTGGAGGTAAGCGTAAAGATGGAGAGCAGCAAGGCGGGGATTTAGCAAGCGGTTCGGGTGGAGGTAAATGATAGAATATGCAGGGTAACTTATTAAAAGTTTTAGGAGTACTTGCTATAGTAGCAATGTTAGTTTGCTTTATTTTTGCAGCACTTGGTATGATAGGAGCAGTAAAAGTCGGTGACAGCTGCTACATGAGATATACGTCGGACGGTCAAGGAGGAGCGGATTCAATAACCGGTACTATAACCCTTAATGCTAATGCTAATTATGTAAACACTACTAAGATGTTGTCCGACGGCACGACTCTGCTTGTTCCTGATCCTACTCGTTACGGTGAATGGCTAAATACTCAGGTGCTAGTAGAAAACAGCCAACCGGTGAATTTACAAGTGGTTGGTCAGGTTAGTTTGTGTTTAGCTTATATACCGAAAGATAATTTACAACGTACAGGGGCTGGATCTAATTTAGATGATAACGGTCAAATGATCCCGATTCCTCGTATTAACGATACAAATAATCCACCTGTCTCTCTAATAATGGATGCAAAAAATAATGAATGGCGTAATATTGCCGAATTATACGCCAATGATAGAGTTTTAGTTTCCGTATCTCCTAATTTTGCCAATACGGATGCGACAGTTAAAGATGCTTTTAAAGGTGCTGAAGTTACGCAAGATTGTTCAGAGAATAAAACTACTTATAATCCAATTTGTGGAAAATATTCTGTTTATTCAGGTAAGTATGTCAATGCTTGCGAGTTAAAAGAGAAGTATTGGAATTGTCAAGTCACATGGAGGTGCCCTAACTGGTATGAGCAAGTAGGTTGCAACTGGGGAGCATTGGGCTGTATTGCGTCTTGTCCAAAGATACCAGAATGTACAACGAAATGTATGGCTTGGGTTAATATAACGAGACCAGCACCAGAAAACTACCTAGATGATGAGAGTTTTACATTTTCGTGGTCTGACAACACAGGTAAATTATTTATCGACTATTCAGCCCTTCAATGTTCTTATAATGCTAATATTCCTCCAGTTGATCAATGTCCTGATCCTGTTCACGATCGTCGTACAAAAGATAAAGATTATATTGGAGGTGTACATTGTACTTCGGGCATATGTAGCGATGGAGATTTTCAAAAGAATCGGAGATTTTGGTATACGGTGGACGGTAAAGGAGGCAAAGGACCAACTGGATTAATATATCAAATGAATGATGCGGGTTCTGTAAGTCAAGCTCTGCCTTCTAAGCTAGAATTTGCTAAATTTGTTGCAGATACAGATCAACCGCCTGACTATAAAGATAAAGACGGTAAATATTTATATAAAGTTATATATAATATACCTTTTAACAGTAATATTGCAAAAAGTTATTTACAATATAGGCTGTGGTCGCCTACCTCACAAGATAGTAGTAAGAATACGGGAGGATACGTTTTAAATATTAAACAGACTAAATGCTATAGAGAAAACGGTAATAGTTTTAACGATACTTTTGATGATCGAGGACGAGTGCAATACATCATAGTAAAGCCTTCGGAAAACCCGAATACTAGCGGTAAAACCTATTCACCTCAAGGAATGAGCGTTGATAGTGAAGGTAAATATAGCTTTAACGCAAATGAGGTGGGTTATATATGGATGAAAATTCTAAATGATCCTGGTAATAATTTAAGGGACTATAAAGATAGTGAAGGTAGCTATAAAGTACATTTCTCAACATCCTTAAAAGTAGGAAGTTTTACTATTAAAGTAATGAATCCGTTACTTCAGTTATTTAAAACTAAAGTGCAAGGGGCTGCTACTTCTATTTTTAAAAATATGGTATGTTATAAAGCTAATGATAGTTCGTCCTGTACTAACTTTTTTACCTATATTAAAGCAATTTTAATTCTGTATGTGATGACTTACGGAGCAATGTTTTTACTTGGTTTTGCTAAGATAAACCAAAAAGAGCTAGTAATTAGAATAGCAAAAATCGGGGTAGTTAGCGGACTGATGAACGGTAATACCTTTGAATTTTTCAATAACTATCTTTTTGATGCAATTACCAATTTTTCAGACTCAATTATTGCTAATATGAGTGGATATAGTTTGTTTACTTCTACTAATACTATTTCTAATCCTTTCATGTTTTTAGATGCAGTAATGAGTAAAATATTTTTTAGTCAAACCTTTATCGCTCAATTACTTGCACTTCTTTCTCTTGGGCTTAGCGGTATTATATATTTTATAATTACTTTTATTGCGGTTTGTATAGTAATTATTACGGCGCTTAGAGCTGTTGCCGTTTATATTATGGCATTTATGGCAACTTGTATATTAATCGGTATAGCCCCTTTATTTATTAGTTTCTTATTATTTGATTTTACTAGGTATTTATTTGATAATTGGGTGAGGTTTACGATCCGCTATATGATGGAACCGGTAGTTATGATGGCAGGTATTATAGTGCTAACACAACTATTTACCATTTATCTAGATTTTGTTTTAGGTTATAGCGTGTGTTGGAAATGTGCTTTACCGATAAAAATTCCGTTTATCGGTACTATTTTACCTATTGCCTTGCTGAATGTACCTATCTTCTGTATTAATTGGTTTGCCCCTTGGGGAATGGATTATATGTCGGGTATGATGGGAGTAAATATGCAAAATATCGTAGCTCTAGTTATTATTGCTTACGGTATGTACGGTTATGTCGAATTTTCAGGACATATGGTAGTAAAATTAACTAGTGCTGTTGGGCCTTCGGCTACTGAAATTGGTGGTAAAATGTCTCATGATGCAGGACAAAAAGCATTAAGTTCAATAGGAATGGATGATAAAACAAGACAAGGTATTACCGGCAGAGCAGAAGCACGATTAAAACAACGCAATAAGACATTAGATCAGGCTGAGAAAAATAGGAAAAATACGCCAAAAGAAGGGGGCGAGAAGACAAATGAAGAACCACCTAAACCTGAAACACCGAAATAGAGGGTGAATCGAAAATCGTCATTGCGAGGAAATTATGAAATAATTGACAAAGCAATCTCAGGAGTTATTTCATGAGATTGCCGAGCAGCTATACAGCTGCTCGCAATGACGGGTTTACTATTTAATACTATGGACAAGCCACGGTATGACGTGTTGGATAACAATTTAAAATTATGAAAATTCTTAAGAGTTTAGTTTTATTAGTTTTGTTTATGGCGATGCCAGCTAAAGCTGATGATGCTTTTTCATGGATGTCAACCAGTTTTGGCGGGTTAAAAAGTTTATTCGGTTGTTTAGAAGTGCCTGGATTTACAAGTTTTCAAGAGGGTAATATAGGAATTAGTTTATCTACAGCCGGACTTTGGCAATCAACAGGTAATACTGTTCAGAAAGGTAAATTGTTAAAAATAAATTGGTCTACTTCAGGTATTACTCTTGAACCTAGAAAATATCTAGTATTATATAGAATTGATCCAAGGTTTAGTATGCCGCAAGTTTTCATTAAAACTTATAATTATTCTAAATTACAATTTGAAGCTTTAGGATTTCCTCGTTTTGTTACGGACAATAACAGTGAAACACCGGGGACTATACCGCCTGATAAAGACCTTGATGCACTTTCATTTACTAAAATGTCTGATTTTGTTAAATATTTTAACTATTCTAACGGTAATTCAAGAATTGAAGTTAAGGCCGGCGATGTAGTAAATATTAGTTTAGTTGGTAAAGATAATTTTTTTAGCCCTAATACTCTAAAACTTCCTAATACCGTAGATAATATTTTAACACAGGAACTTGATAGCTCGATATTCGCTGCTTCTGCACTTTATACTCAAAGTAACCTTGGAGATTTTGATAATAGAATAATTTACTCTTCTGCAGAGCAGGTGTGTAATATGATAGATAAGGAAAGAAAAAGTGTATGTAGCGGCACGGGTACTGCTACAAAGTATAAAAATACCGATAATGGAGTAATAGTCGGTAAGCCTATGATAACGGGAGCGGTACAGTATTTCATGGGCTTAATTAAGGCTTGTCCTGCTAATGCCGGTATAAATACTAGCCCTGCTTGCTATTACGATCAAGGTAGAGGGATGATAATTAAAGTAGGCGGGCAGGTTATTAAGGGACAAGATCAGAGTTTTGTAAATTCAGGCAGTACTCAAAGTAGCTTTATATATTATCAAGCCACTAGCGGTGGTACTATGGATTTTACTAGCGATTGGCAAGTTAGTAACATGTTTAGTAATTCAGTTTTAATGAGTGATTGGAGCCGAAATTTTTCAAATTATGCTAGTTTTGTAGATTATATAAATAAGAATGATTGGTCAGCTAATTTTTTATATTTTGGTTGTTATTCGATGATTGTTGAAATAGGTAATGGGGCAAATTTAATTAATCCTGATGATCAACAAAATATAAAGTTAGAATATTTAATAACGTCTGATGGTACATTACCTGATCCATCTGTTCGTGGTATGCCGGTAGATTATAACTTTGCGACTGATGCCCCGCACGATGGATATTTATGGTTAAGGGTGGTAAATCCTAATAGTAATATACAAGGGGTAGTTAGTGTAAATTATGCTAATTATACCGGTACAACTTGGTTTTCTGATATAATATATAATGGTGCTATTAAACCTATTACCGATCAGTTTAGAACTTTTAGTCAAGACTTTTATATTAAGTTAGTTAAAAATTCTGCAGTGCAGAATTTAGCTAAAACTGCATTAACCCTTTATGTTATTATATTTGGGCTAATGTTCGTTACAGGAGCATTAAAATTAACTGCCGTAGAAGTAATAACACGTATATGCAAAATAGCTATAGTAGCTTTTTTAATTAGAGAAGAAAGTTGGAGTTTCTTTAATACATACTTCTTTAGTGCATTTACTGACGGTATTGATTTCTTTGTAACTAACGTAGTAGGTGCTACAAGCTCTAGATCTAATATTTTTGGTTTTATTGATCCTATATTTGATAAATATACTAACGGTAGGATTTGGAGATTACTATTTATTGAATTATTACAAATACATAATGGTTTAGCATTTATCGCTATTATAACCATTTATTCACTTATTACTTATTTTAGAGCTATTTTAGAAGTTATAATAGGTTATGTGATTGCATTCATAGGGGTAACTGTTATGATTTCATTGGCACCGTTTTTTATAATATTAATGTTATTTGAAAAAACTAAAAGTTTATTTGATAATTGGATATCGACATTGCTTAGTTATGTAGTGCAGCCGACAATATTATTGATTTTCTTTTTATTGATAGATCAGGTTTTATCTGAGCAGCTTTTAAAAGTGGTAGTTAGAGCCTGTTGGGATACTCTTATACCAATAAAAATAGGGCTTGATTTAACACATCTTGGTATTCCGAGTCATTTCTCTTTTACATTACCGTTCTTACCCGGAATACCTTTCTATGTACCGGATGTTCCAGAAATTAGTAGCTCGAATATTCTAACGAACAATGCTAATACGTTCTTAGTATTATGTACTACGGCTTTATTATTTTATTCATATTGCTTGATGTCATATAGTTTAGTAACTTTTGTAAATATAGTAGTTGGAATGCTTACAAATGTTACACCAGCACGAATATCAGGAAATTATCAAGAACGTTCTGATCCTGTGGGAGCCGTTATGCAGGATATAGATTCAGTAACAAAACCGATTAAAAAGGCTGCAATGGCTCCGGCTAGAGTTTTCAAAGACAAGATAATTGATCAAAATTATAAAGCTAGAAAACCGGAAGTAGGTGGTGAATTTACAAATAAATTTCTTGCTGAGCGTAATGATGTGAAGAAAGAGGCAGGAGAGAAGAAAGAATAATTGTAAATATTTTCACCGTCATTGCGAGGAAATTGCATAGCAATTGACAAAGCAATCTCAGGAATTTAGTACTGCTTCATGAGATTGCCACGCTCCCTATGGTCGCTCGCAATGACATTGAAATTAAGACATATGGAAATAACACATAATAAATGAACAAAAATAGTTTTATTACATTATTAATATCGCTATTGCTGCTTTCTGGTTGTACCGGCGATACTTGTATTGACCCTGATGATTTCGGTTTTATCAAATTCAATATCTCTGCTAGATATGATCCGGAAGAAATTACTTCAAGACAGGAAGGTAATCAGGTAGCACCATGGCGTGATAGTGCTTATAAAGTAAACGGCTATCCTTTAACCATTATGGTAAGACCGTGGAGTTATATACTTGGCGATAAAAATACTTCAGGTCAGTTATCTGCATGGTGTCCATGGTATGGTCAAAAAAATAACACAACTACTTTGGCTGCTTTTTGCGTTAAGCTACAACCGTGTACTTTTTGGGATAATACTAGACTTGATATGTGTACTCCTAATCCCGCGAATCAAAATGATGCAATGATTAGTAATGCTCCATGTATAATGACAAACGGTGTCGGGCTTTATTTTCTTATTGCCGCTAAAAATACCGATCCCAATATTTCACCGGACTCACAGAGTAAACCGCAAGGTATAACTCAGCATTTAGGAGAGGAGCTTACTTCGGGCTATGAATTTTATAGTACTAGTAGTACAGGACAATTCTTGAAAGCCGGCGGTATAAATTATCAATATAAAGGTGAAGATAAGTCAAAATATGCTCAATCTCCTCTTTATTTTAAGATTATAGATAAATTTTATAATGATAATAGCGGGCAATATAGATTAGTAATAAAGTCTGGAGTTACTGATACTAGACCCGATCCGCTACAATTTTTAACGGATTTAATAAAAGGAGTATTATTTGGTAAGGATGGGATTATAAAGAAAACTTATCAACAAATAATTGATACGTCGGGTTATAGGATGAGTGTCTCGGCTATTTTAACTCTATACATAATGTTTACAGGTTTTTCCTTTTTAATAGGTACTATAAACCTTACTTATGTCGAACTTATAGTTAGAATATTAAAAGTTAGTATAGTCTCAATATTATTAAGTACTGATAAAGCTTGGACATTTTTTCATGATTATTTATTCGTATTTTTTATTGATGGGGTTCAGCAAATACTGCAAATAATTAATGAAGCTTCGGCTACCGGTCCCGGTTCTCAAAGCTTGCTTGGGTTACTTATTTCTCCTCAAACTTTATCTAAATTATTTTCTTTACTATTTGTTGATTGGCTTGGTTTTATATATATCATTCTATATTTAATAGCCTTATATTTTATTTTCTTTCTTATATTTAAAGCCACTATTATCTATCTAACCGCTCTTATAACTATCGGTATGATTATAATTATGGGACCGATATTTATTTGTTTCATGTTGTTTAATATAACTCGTTCGTTATTTGAGAATTGGTTAAGACAATTAATATCATATGCATTACAGCCTATAATTTTATTTACCGGTATCGCTTTTATTTCAATGATCATCAGAACCGAAATATATTCAACGCTTGGTTTTGCAGTATGTAAACATGATTTTCCTAATTTAGGTCCGATAAATGAAATATTCGGTAGCTTCCTTGAGGATATAGATCCAAGCCTGGGTCATTCAATATTTTATTGGTGGTTCCCAGTACCGATGAAAGGCGGTATAAATAATTTCCACAAAGCAAATATATTAGTTCCTAAAGATCATATAATAGTAGATGATTCTTGTAAGAATGACCCTGATAAATGTAAGCATTGTGCTGCGTATGAGTGTATAGATGAACGCTATATTGAATTACCGTTTTTAGATTTAGTTAAAGATGCAAAAAGAATTAGTAATTTTATAAATGGGAAATTTGTCCAACTTGACGGGATATTACTAATTTTTGTGTCTATTTATTTGCTAAGTAAATTTAACGATACTGCTATATCGACGGCACAATTTATTGCTGGTACTTCAGGTAATGTAACAGAAATACAAAAAGTTAATCAGCAATCTTATGAATCTGCAGCGAAACAAATGAATAGACCGCTAAATTATGTGGCTAAGACGGTAAGTGCACCTGTAACTAGCCGTGTAAGTGCAGGGAAAGAGCAAGTTCGTATGTTTTTTGCCGAGAAATTTGAAAATATGATGATGGGAAGGCTTGAAAAGCAAGCTCTCGGTTCTTCAGCAAATAAAACCGTACAAAATGAGGTTAAGAGAAAATACGGTATAGATTCTAAAGATGTAAAAATGAATGCTATTACGGATTATGAAAACGGTATTGCAGGATTATTAAAGAATTTACCTAAGGGGAATGAATTAAAAGCAAAAGAACTATCGCAAATGAAGTTTACTCAGCTTCGAGATAAAATTGCTGCAAATAAATATGGAGTGAAAGATTACGCTGCTTTAAGTAAAGAACAAAAAGCTGAGCTTGATAAGTCATTAAAAGATGCTAACTTACGTGAACTCGCTAGCGATGCAAACTTTACTAGAGATTATCAAGATGCTTATAAAAATGCTCACCAAGAAATGTCCGGGCGAGGTGTTGGTCTGTTCGGTAAGAATATAGGAGTGCTTAGAAGTTGGCAAGAGATAAAGCATCGTGTTGATACAAAACGTAAATTAAAAGAAGAAAAGCGTGTAGGTATAGGCGAAAAAATATATGCAGGTTATACAGGAATAAAAAGAGGAGCTTTAACTGCAATAGTCGGTAAAGATTTACGTGATGCTTATGAGGGTAATCTAACCAGTGCCGAATGGCATGATTTTGAATATAACGATCCACGGCTTAGAACTTATAGCGAAAAATTAAAAGATGATGAAAAAGCACGAGAACATGAAGAGCTCCAAATGCATATTAATAAGGAGGCGCTAGCTGCTCAAGCAGATATATTATCACCGGAATATCTAGTAAGACTAGAAAAAGCAGGTAGACATAGTGATGTGGAATATTATCAAGAATTAGCTCAAAGAAAGCTTATTCATGAGGTGCATGGTAGGTTATTTGAGGAAGGTGAACCGGTAATGATGGGCGACAGATTTATGCGTGAGAAAGCTACTGATTCTCAGATGCGCGATATGATAGATAATGCTCATAGAAAATATGCAGAATTTATAGATGGAGATCGATATATTCGTCGCCAAGAGCATTATGATATTATGCACGAGAAAGCCCAGGAAAATTTAGAGCAAACTTATAAAGAGCTTAAAGATCATTTCAAAAGAGATGATATCAAGATCGAAGAAATGCCGGCATTAATAGCACAAAAAGTTAAAGATACCGCCGAGGGAGCTGCAATAGACCAAAAGATTACAGAAGAGCTTAATAACTTTAATGCTGATGTTAAAAATTATGAATATAGTACTGAAGTATTAAATAAAATAGAGGATAGAAAGCAAGTCATTACCGATGAAGTCAATGCTCAGATCGATAAGATTAATAAATATAGAGAAAATGCCAAAATGCAAACCTATGTAAAGCCTATAGTAAACGAGGGTAGAAAGCTAAGAAAATTAGAAGATCATTTAAGAAATATGAAGTAGAATAACTAATAATTGTTTTTTTAAACAATTACAGTATATAGAATATGTAAAAACAAACATATTGATGAACGATCAAACTAAAAATGGTTCTGAAGAACTCAAGTATTTATCATCAGATAAAAGCTTAAAACCGCAAAAAGTTGGGAAGAACTATTTACAGAACTAAGCTCAAATCCTACTAATGATTTTTTTCTGAAGGAAGAGAAGATTCTCCACCGCAAGAACGAAATTGGAAATTATTTAAATGATTGATATGTGGCTCTTATGTAATTCCTGCGAAAGCAGGAATCCAGAAAAATAACTTCAATATTGATATGGAAGTTACATATTTGATAAAATAAGCATATAAAAAACAAGTTTTTTTATGCTTGACTGGATTCTCATTTCTGCGGGAATGACATTATAAGGGTATTTGCCGAACTACGTAACAATGCCTACACGGAATTCGAATATACACTGTTGCGTTAATAGCATTTAAGAAATGCCCGCTAAAAACAATAATTAGTTGTCCCTTTATTAATTAACTTATATACGATCTAATTAAGTTAGTGATTAATTTATTAAGGGGTTTATGAAGAAGCAACATATAATAAACGAGACTTTTTTAGATGCCATTCTAGCTAAGAAATTAGGTACTACTTATACTCCTCCAAAAGAAATCAATGATCCTTGATGAAGCAGCAAAGCATTTCATCGATCTATTACTTAGAGCCGACGGCTTTAAGCCTGTTAAAACTGCAGTAGTTCATCTGATCGATACAGAATCATTACTTGGTGCAGTTAGAGCGGCACAATTTAATGTAATAAAACCGGTCTTGATTGGTCCACAACATAAAATTGAATCAGTAGCAAAAGTTAATAATGTCGATCTTGAGGCTTATCAAGTAATTAATGTTGAGCATAGCCACGAAGCAGCAAAAAAAGCCGTAGAGCTTGCGAAGAAAAGGGAAGTTGTGGCTATTATGCCAAGGGGAGCGCTTCATACTGATAAGCTTATGTCTGTGGTAGTTTATAAGGAGAATGGACTCTACGTACTGAACTTCGTATAAGCCATGCTTTCTTAATGGCAGTTGCTACATTTCCAAAACCGTTCATTATTACCGATGCTGCTATTAATATTCGTCCTATTCTAGAAGATAAGCGTGATATAGTGCAGAATGCTATTGATTTAATGCATATGATCAGAGAAGACACGCAGAGGTTAGAGTTGCGGTATTATTGGTAGTTGAGACGGTAACTTCTGCAATCCCTACAACCCTTGATGCTGCTGCTTTATCGCAAATGGTAGATAGAGGGCAAATTACGAATGCTATAGTTGATGGACCGCTTGCGTTTGATAATGCTATTTCTTTATTTGCTGCAGAAGCAAAATGCATTAGCTCTTCAGTTTCAGGAAATGCTGATATATTAGTAGTACCTGATCTTGAATCAGGCAATATGCTTGCAAAGCAGCTAAAATATTTGGGTCAAGTGGTTATGGCGGGTATCGTTCTTGGAGCCCGTGTGCCTATTATTTTAACAAGTAGAGCCGATCTTATGGATATGCGTATTATTTCCTGTGTACTTGCTTCATTTATTTATAATCACACTAAGGCGAAGCTACATATCCAAGCAGGTAAATAATGAAAAATGTTATTTTAATAGCTAATGCCGGCTCATCTAGTTTGAAAATTTCTATTTTTGAAATTCAGAATGAAAAAGTTAAGGATAAAATTTATAATATTTTTTTAGAAAAAATGATAATAAAATATTATTTCATATAAATAAAACACAGGCATCTGCTACCGACATTAAAGATGATGCTATTGAAATGATTATTGATCTTTTTGAAGATTGGTGGAAAAAACAACAAAATCTCAAGTTAATGGCAACCGGTTGCTGTATTGTCCATGGCGAGAAAATTTTTAATAAACTGGTTATTGTTAATGAAAAAGTTAGTGAAGATTTAAGACCATTAATACCTCTAAGCCCCTTGCATCAACCTTATAATTTGCAGGTACTGGCTTTATTTCTTCAAAAATATAAAGAAATCTCACATATAGCTTGTTTTGATACGTCGTTTCATTTTACCAATCCTCCTATTACAAAAGCTTTCGGTTTACCGAAAAAATATTATGATAAAGGGATAATTCGTTACGGTTTTCATGGGTTATCATATAAATATGTTAGTAGCCATTTTAACGAAATGACAAAGGAAGATTTACCTACAAAGACTATTATAGCTCATTTAGGACGCAAGTAGTAGTCTATGTGCTATTAAAAACGGTCTTAGTTTAACAAGTTCCATCGGCTTTAGCATACTTGACGGTATTATGATGGGTACAAGGACAGGTAACCTTGATCCTGGAGTAGTGTTATATCTTATCGATCATGAGTAAATGACTACGAAAGCGGTAACCGAGTTACTATATAAGAAATCAGGATTACTCGGTATGTCCAGTGAAAGCTCCGATATGCGTACTTTGCTTGCCAGTAACTCACCTGATGCTAAATTTGCTATAGATTTATTTGTGTATCGCATTGTACTTGAAATAGGTAAGCTAACTGCTGCACTTGAGGGAGTTGATTGTCTAATTTTTACTGCCGGTGTTGGACAGAATTCCGCTGTAATACGAGAAATGATTACTGAAAAACTTTTTATGGCTAGGCATTAAAATAGATGATACAAAAAACCAAAAAAATGAGCATCTAATAAGTGCTGAAAGCAGTAAGGTTAAAGTTTTCGCTGTGCCGACAAACGAAGAGCTAATCATCGCTGAGGAAGTGATGAAGTTTTTATAACACAAATTGGTTAATTTTTAATTACTTATACCTCTATTTTTCTTTATTAACTTTTTTTGAAATATATGCAACTATAGATATATTTTTAACTTAAATTTTGGGGGAAGTTATGCCAGAAGATTTTTTGATAAAAAGAAAGCAGAAAAACAAATAAAGGATATTAAAAATAATAAGATAAATCCATATAATGATGCAATGAAGAAAGATTCTAGCAAAGTGGGTTGATGCAGAGGCAAGTTATAGCTAAAAACGCAGCAGCAGGTTATAAGACAGAATTAAAAATAAAGCAGCAAGCAAAAGAAGCAGGTATTAGTTTAGATAAAGATGCTATGAGACGCTTAGAGAAAATAACAAGTCCATTAATATAGAAGCTGCTAAGAAAGCAGAATTTCAAAAATTTCAAAGTGATCAAGCTCATAAAACGCATCAACAAAAAGCTGAAGCATTTAGGAGTGGTACAACAGCTGCTGCTAAAAAACAAAGAAAAGAAGATTATAGGACAGGTGGGTGGGATAAATAATTAAATTATAATTTTATTGCGTTAATTGGTACTGTCTACTATTTTAAACGTATGTCTATACTTCATGCCACAATCTTAACCGTTTTTCCTGAAATGTTTCCTGGAACTCTAGGACATTCTTTAGCAGGACAAGCACTAAATAAAAATATTTGGTCATATGACGTTATTAATATTCGAGATTTCGGTTTAACTAAGCATAAAAATATTGATGATGAGGCTTATGGCGGTGGTAACGGGCTTATAATGCGTCCTGATGTTCTAGGCAGTAGCATAGATCATGCTCTTGCTTTAAATCCTAATGCTGAAATGTACTATCCTTCACCTCGCGGTAGAGTCTTTACCCAAAGCTTTGCTAAAGAGATGTTAAAAAATAAAAACCTCATATTCTTATGTGGACGTTACGAAGGGATTGACGAACGTGTAATTGAAGAGTATAATGTTAAAGAAATTAGTGTAGGCGACTACATTTTATCCGGCGGAGAAATACCTACCCTCACCATTCTCGATTGCTTAATTAGACTACTGCCAGGTGTTTTAATGAACCAAAATACCTTATCTTCTGAGTCTTTTGAAGAAGACGGGGAATTTAAGGGCAGGCTTGAATGCAGCCTATATACAAGACCTGAAATTTGGCGTGATCGAGCTGTACCGAGTGTTTTGTTATCCGGTAACCACAGGCTAATTAATGAATGGAAAAAAGAGCAATCACATATGATTACTAAATTACGCCGTCCGGAGTTACTTAAAGATTTATAGAGTTAAGGAGTTAAAAAATGAATATTATTGACCGCTTTGAACAGGAAAATATTTCAAAGCGTATTGCAAATAAAAAAATTCCTGATTTTGAAGCCGGCGATACAGTTAAGGTAACTGTTAAAATTATTGATAGATCGATTGAGAAAGACGGTAAGGAAAAATTAACGGAAAGATTTCAAGCTTATGAAGGTGTAGTTATCGCAAAAAGAAATCGTGGTATTACTTCATCTTTCTTAGTACGTAAAATTAGCCACGGTGAAGGAGTCGAAAGACGCTTTATGACTTACTCGCCGATAGTACACTCTATTGATGTAGTAAAATACGGAGTAGTTCGTCGTGCTAAACTTTATTATTTAAGAAATAGAAGCGGTAAGTCGGCTAGAATTAAAGAGAGACATATCCCTATTGCTAAAACTAAGGCAGCAAAAGCTTAAATATATTTGTATCTCTTATGTCATTACTGCGAAAGAGTGCATTGCTACGTGAATACTAAATACATCATTGCAAGCAGCCGTAGGCTGCATGGCAATCTCATGAAATAATAACAAACTCCTTAGATTACTTCGTAATTTCTTCGCAATGATGTATGCCTCAAATCCCTAAAGTATCTCTATAAAGCTCAAGCATAGCGTCCTGCTCGGCAAGTTTATCTTTATCCAATTTCTTTAGTTTCAATATAGATTTCATAGTTTTAACATCAAATCCATGTGAAGAAGCATCTTGGAAGATATCTTTTACTTCTTGAGATAAATCAGCTTTTTCTTGTTCTAATCTTTCTATTTTGCTTATATATTGCTCTAATTGTTCTTTTACTACTACTTCTGACATAAAAAATCATTTAACCTTTTTGAATTTACTATATAATACAAATATAATCCTTATTCAACAAAATATATAATAATGCAAATTTATCCTTTAAGACTTTTACCTAATAAAATCGATTTTGATTTTATGAATTTTAAAAAAGTTAGTTACACTTTCTCAATTATTTTATCACTCATTAGCTTTATTTGGATCGGTATATATAAATTTAATTTCGGTATTGATTTTGCCGGCGGTATAGTTATTGAAGTAAGGCTTGATCAAGCTCCTGATTTGCCAAAAATGCGTGGGGTTCTAGGCAAGCTTGGAATAGGTGAGGTGGTCTTACAGAATTTCGGTAGTGAGCGTGATTTATCGATTAGATTCGGTAGTAGTAGTGAAGAAAATCTCATGAAAAATATTGAGTTAATTAAAGGATTTTTGCAAAGTAATTTTCCGTATAAGTTTGAATATCGTAAGGTAGATTTTGTAGGTCCGCAAGTCGGTAGGCAGCTAATAGAAGCGGGGGCTATGGCGATGCTATTCTCTTTCTTAGCGATTATGGTTTATATTTGGGTGCGTTTTGAGTGGTATTTTGGTCTTGGTATACTTATCGCCTTAGTGCATGACGTAATACTCGCTCTTGGGTTTATGAGTATGACAAAGCTTGATTTTAACTTAAGTACTATTGCTGCAGTGTTAACTATTATAGGTTATTCCGTTAATGATTCGGTAGTAATATATGATAGGATTAGAGAAAATTTACGTAAATATCATAAAAAAAATATCACGGAAATTATAAATTTAAGTATTAATGAGACTTTATCAAGAACTATTTTAACTGTCATTACCACGTTACTTGCCAATTTAGCCCTTATTCTTTTTGGCGGTGAGGCAATCCGTAGTTTTAGCGTACTTGTATTTTTTGGGATAATAGCCGGTACTTATTCCTCAATTTTTATCTCTGCTCCGATACTTACAATGTTTGTTAATAGGAAGTTTAATAAAAAAGTAATAGAAAGGTAAAGAATCATCATTGCGAGCAGGCATTGTTGCTTGGGCCGGCTTTATTGTCATTGCGAGTGGCCATAGCCTGCATGACAATCTCAGGATTTTGGCACGAGGTTGCTTCGTCAAAATTTTCAATTTTTCCTCGCAATGACGTTTTTAAGCCATAACGAGAATAGTTTATGCTAAAAGAAGAAGACAAAATTTTTACTAACCTGTATGGGCAGCAAAGCCATGATTTGAAATCTAGCAAGAAGCGAGGCGATTGGGAGAATACTAAAGCTTTGCTTGATAAAGGTAGAGATTTCATCGTTGAAGAGGTTAAGAAATCAGGGCTTAGAGGGCGAGGAGGTGCTGGATTTTCTACCGGTATGAAATGGTCATTTATGCCTAAAAATTTAGAGAAGTCTTGCTATTTAGTAGTAAATGCCGACGAGTCTGAGCCTGGTACTTGTAAGGATCGTGATATATTAAGGTTTGAGCCGCACAAATTAATAGAAGGTTGCTTGCTTGCAAGCTTTGCTATAGGAGCGAATAATTGTTATATCTATATTAGAGGTGAGTTTTATAATGAAGCCTCTAATATTCAGCGTGCCTTAGATGAAGCCTATAAAGAAGGGTTAATAGGAAAGAATTCTTGCGGTTCGGGCTTTGATTGTAATATTTATTTACATCGTGGGGCGGGTGCTTATATTTGTGGCGAAGAAACGGCATTGCTTGAAAGCTTAGAAGGCAAAAAAGGTATGCCTCGTTTAAAGCCGCCTTTTCCTGCCGGCTTTGGGTTATATGGCTGTCCGACTACTATAAATAATGTTGAGTCTATCGCAGTAGTGCCAACCATTTTAAGACGAGGAGCTAGCTGGTTTGCTGGTATAGGTAAACCTAACAATACGGGCACTAAGATTTTCTGCATATCAGGGCATGTTAACAAGCCTTGTAATGTTGAGGAAGCAATGGGTGTTTCGTTAAAAGAATTGATTGAGAAATATGCGGGTGGTGTTCGTGGTGGATGGGATAATCTTAAAGCCATAATCCCGGGCGGTTCTTCCGTGCCTTTACTTCCTAAGTCATTATGTGAAGTGGATATGGATTTTGATAGTTTAAGAACAGCAGGTTCTGGACTTGGTACAGGAGGTATTATAGTTATGGATCAATCTACCGATATTATTTATGCAATAGCAAGGCTTAGTAAATTTTACATGCATGAATCTTGCGGGCAATGTACTCCTTGCCGTGAGGGTACGGGCTGGATGTGGCGAGTTATGATGCGACTAGTTAAAGGTAATGTCAAAAAATCTGAGATAGACGAACTCCTTAACGTTACGAAAGAAATAGAGGGGCATACTATCTGTGCTTTAGGTGATGCAGCAGCTTGGCCGATTCAAGGGCTGATACGCCATTTTAGAAGCGAGATTGAGGCAAGGATAAAGAGTGATAGTGTGGTTTGACTTTTTATCGTCATTGTGAGGAGATATTGCCTGCGTGGATACTAAGCCGTCATTGCGAGCGACTGAAAGGAGAAAGGAGCGTGGTAATCTCATGAAATAATAACAAACTCCTGAGATTATTTCGTCAATTACTTTGTAATTTCCTCGCAATGACGATTCCAATTTATAAATAATTAAGAGATTATGCAAACAGATAATACAAAATCAAACACTAATAAAACAGCTAAGCAAGAGTGGGGGTCTTTTGCTTTTGTAATATGTATCGCTTTACTTATTAGAATACTTATTATGGAGCCGTTTACCGTGCCGACCGGGTCTATGAAAGCAACCCTACTTGAGAATGATTATATATTTTCTACGAAATATAGTTATGGTTATAGTAATTATTCTTTATCTTTTTTTGATTTTATTCCTCTTTTTAAAGGGCGCATATTTGCTCGTGAACCGGATCGTGGCGATATTGTAGTTTTTCGTCCGCCTAACGATATGAGTGTTAGATATATAAAGCGTTTAATAGGGCTACCCGGTGATAAAATTCAATTGATTGATGACGTAATATATATTAACGACAAAAAAATAGAACGCACGGAAGTTGGAACTTATATAAGCGAAGAGGGAATAAAATATTTAAAGTTTAAAGAAACACTGCCAAACGGTAGAACATATTTTTCTTATAAGCTTGCTCCTATTTATGGCGTTATATATAATGATAGATACGGTAATACGGATGTTTTTTATGTACCTGAAGGGCAATATTTCTTTTTAGGGGATAATAGAGATCAGTCAAATGATAGTAGAGTAAATCTTGGATTTGTACCGTTTGAAAATTTTATTGCTAAAGCACAATTTATTTGGTTCTCAACAAAAATAACTTGGTGGGATAATGATATAGGAGTTATTAATCTAGTACTAAAGTTAAAGTCATGGATTGAATCTGTTAGGTTAAATCGAATTTTCAGAAATCTTTATAACACGGATGCGTAATGGAATCATTTGAGAAGTTAGAAAAGCTACTTAGCTATAGTTTCAAAAATAAAGAGCTTTTAATAGAGGCGTTGAGTCACCCGTCTTTAAGGCAACATCACGAGTACAAGGATAATAAAGATTATGAACGATTAGAATTTCTAGGTGATGCTGTATTAAATTTAGTAATCACAGAAATTTTATTTAGAAATTTTGCAAATTATAATGAGGGGAATTTAGCTAAAATTAGATCATATTTGGTTTGCAAAGAAACAATATGCATGGTTGGAGCTAAACTTACTTTAAAAAATTATATAATTATGACTCATGGCGAAGAAGTAGCAGGCGGGCGTGATAATCTTAATAATATAGAAAATGCCACGGAAGCTTTAATTGCAGCTATATATCTTGATAGCAATATTGAAACAACCCATGATATTATCGAGAAGTTATGGGCAGAATTTATAAAAGTTCAGAATTTAACGGATTATGACCCAAAAACTGCTTTACAAGAATGGGCTCAAGCTAGTGATCATCACCTACCTATATATCGTCTGATAAAAAGCGAAGGAGCCTCCCATTCATCGACTTTTACGGTTCTTGTAAAAGTAAAAGATTATGAACAAACAGGCACTGGTCACGCAATAAAAGAAGCAGAGAAAAACGCAGCACGCAGCTTATTGCATAGACTTAAAAATGACTAATAGACATCTTGCCAAATTCGCTTATAGAGAGGAATTTAAAGGAGACACGGAAGCACTTGCCGCCGCAGTACGCGAGGATGTGAGTACTGGATCGACGTCTCAATTACCTCTAGAAGTGCAGTTTGGGAAGATGTCTAATCAGAAAACGGTATCGGTTTGTATAATCGGGCGACCTAATAGCGGAAAATCAACTTTATTAAACAGAATAATCGGTGAGAAGCTTTCAATTGTTACCCCAAAAGTTCAAACTACTAGGTCAATTATTACCGGTATTATTACCTTAAAAGATACACAGGTAATTTTATACGATACGCCCGGTATATTTGAGCCGAAAGGGCGCTTAGAGAAAGCAATGGTAAGATGTGCGTGGTCTAGTTTGCATAGTGCGGATTTAGTTCTGTTAATTATTGATAGTCTAAAGTCGTTGGATGATATAACGCATAATATTGTAGATAAGCTTCGCTCACTTAATATTGTTCCGATATTTTTATTGAACAAAATAGACATCGAATCAAAATATCTAAATGACATTAAAGCTTTTTTAACAGAAAATCATCCTGATAGCTTGCTTTTTCCTATATCTGCTTTATCAGGCAAAAATATTGATGGATTACTTGAATATATAACAAGTAAGGCCAAAATTTCTCCTTGGCTTTATGCGGAAGACGACATAACGGATTTACCTATGCGTTTTATTGCAGCAGAAATTACAAGAGAGCAGTTATTTTTAAATTTGCAGAAAGAACTCCCTTATAAATTAACTGTACAAACCGAAAAATGGGAAGATCTTAAAGACAAATCCGTAAAGATTAATCAAGTTATAGTAGTTTCAAGAGAGAGCTATAAAACTATAATACTCGGTAAAAATGGCTCTAAAATCAAAGCAATAGGAGCAAAATCCCGAATGCAAATGGAGAGATTTTTTGGATTTCCTGTTCATTTATTTTTATTCGTTAAGGTGCGTGAGCTGTGGGAGAATAATCAAGAATTTTATCAGTATATGAAGATATAAAGCTGTCACCCTGTGGCTTGACAGGTTTTGTTGGATCGTTTTCGATGTCATTCCCCCGAAAGCGGGAATGACATAAAAGCCATATAATAATGCCAATAAAAATAACATTAAATAATCATGATAATACTTGGGATTGATCCGGCACTTGGGAGTCTTGGATGGGCAGTAGTGGCAAAGGAGACCGCACAGTTGAAATATTTAGCTAGTGGTATTATTAGAACAAATAGTAAGGATGCAATTCATCATAGACTTGCTTTTATTAATAGTACATTAGAAAAAGTAATATTAGAATATCAACCAAATATGGCAGCGATTGAAGAAACATTTGTTAATACTAATAGCGTGACTTCTTTAAAGCTTGGATATGCTAGAGGGGCGATAATGTCGCTGATCGGTAGATATAATTTGGACATGCGAGAGTTTAAGCCAAATACGGTAAAAAAAACCGTAACAGGATATGGGCATGCAGAGAAAGACCAAATGTTGCATATGATAAAGCTTTTGCTGTCTGGCACTGCCTTAATTACCAATTCTGATGAAGCTGACGCCGTAGCGATTGCCTATACCTGCTTAGTTACAAAAAATTATTAAGATGAATCCAATAATAATATTAGTTGCCCCGCAAATGGGTGCGAATATCGGTGCTACTGCAAGAGCAATGAAGAATTTTGGCTTAAATGAGCTTAGAATCGTGGCTCCAAGAGACGGCGGGCCTAATGAGCAAGCACGTAGTAATGCAGTCGGAGCGGTTAATATTATAGATCATGCAAAAATTTTTGATAGCCTAGAGGATAGCATTAAAGACCTTGAATATTTATATGCTACTACTTGCATTAAAAGGGCTATGAATAAAGATTATGTATTTTCACAAAATTGACCTTTAGATTATCCAAATTCTGAAAAAGTCGGGATAATATTCGGACGGGAAAATAATGGGCTTAGCAACGAAGAAATCGCATTTGCTAATAAGATTATCACTATTAATACAACCGAATTTAGCTCATTAAACATTGCTCAAGCGGTTATTATTATATGCTATGAGTTGTTGCGTAATTCTACGCCCAGAGAGGATGTACATAAATTCAAAAATTAGCTACTAAAGAAGCAATAGAGCATTTTTTAGTAAATTTATTCGGCAAACTCGATAAAGCTGGATTCTTCAAGGCTCCCGACAAAAAAACTGCTATGCAACACAATATCACTAATATATTTACACGTATAAATAGTCTCTCTTCCCCTGAAGTCCAAACTCTGCAGGGTATTATTAAATCTTTAAGTCAATGATATTTAATAATTTCTTAAGTTCAGGAACATAATTTCTTATTCGGTTATATATTTCATCAGCAAGCTTTTTATCGTAAGTATAAGATATCATATTACTACGATCAGTAAGCATATAAATCCATAAACTCTCATCATTTATAATACCGGCAACAAAAGCTTCCTTTATTACTTCTTTAGGATAGTGAAGAAATGTGCCTTTTTGAGAAAAATATTCTTTTAAAAACTTCCAAGCGAGTTCAAAAGTAAATTCAAATCTTTGTATAGTAGCATCAATATAAGCCGCCCTATCTTCTGTTGTCGGTTTTAAATAAATATCTTTAAGCGTCATAAAAGCTTTACGAAATTTTTCAAGTTTAAGGTTTATTTTTGACATATATAATTTTTTTTCTTTTAATATATTTTTATAAAGTTCAGAGCTTATTTTAGTACTTTCAAACCTTACACAATCTATTTTTAAAAGCGTGTCGGCATTCTCTATAATAGAAATAACTGCTAGCCATTCTTGATTTTGGAATATTAGGGCAGATACAGAATGCTCATCGTTATCCCCTCTAGCACGAGAAACCAAAAAGCCATATTTCGTTGACAAACGGTAAAGATTTTAGCTTATTAATGAATATATATGATTGTATATATTTATCCATATAATTACCAGTTTTTGATTAAAGATTTAATAATTTCAGCTACTCTTTCTGCTTCATTTAGGGGTTTGTAGCTATATTCTTCTAGAGCAATAGCCGACTTATCAAAAATTCTTGCTATCTTCTGTTCTACTAACTGCTTTATAAAAATCTTATGTTTTGACGAATTAAAGTTTGGTGGGCAGAATATATAAAGAGGCTTGCCGCTTGAAGCTGCTTCACTGCACATTGAGATTGAGTCGGCCGTAGAGATTATATATTTTGCCTTGGAGAGCATAGCTATATAAGGATTATAGCCTGCGTCTTCGTTCGGGTAATAAATAATTGTGGAGGACGGCATATTATTTTTAATAATTGATTTTACAGTGTGTGGTGTACGTCTACTAAAACTAATGAAAAAGGGTATTTTTTGATTAGTATATATTTTATTTAATAATGAAGCAAATAAAACTGCTTCATCTTCATGGAAATTAAATTTTTTATTATTCCCACCGATTATCACTGCAATAAACTGTTTAAGATTAGGATAATGTTTTTGGAGTTCCAAGTTCGCTGCGGCGAACTGTTCAGTTACGTTGTTGATAGCTCCGTTGATGGGGATGATGTTTTTAAAGTCGTCATTGCGAGGAAATACGAAGTATTGACGAAGCAATCTAGTAAAAAAGCCCTGAGATTGCTTCAGCCACTTTGTGGCTTCGTAATGACGTTGGTCATGATAAGGCAGAATAACGGCATCAAATGCATTGTAAGGAAGATTAGGCTGCATTATTTGTATTAACTTGATATCTTTAAAGTTCTTTTTTAAATAAAATGCTAGTACTGCCGTTCTTCTTCCAGCGGTAATTATCATATCAGGCGGGGACTTATCCAAAAGATACTGCAATAGCTCACTTTTTATATGAATAGGATAATATTTTAGTAAAAAGTTCGGTAGCTTAGCTAAGCAATTATATTCAAGCTTAATTGTTGTATATTCTTCCGTTAATTTTTCAGCAAGTGCAATAGCCTGATGGGTGTTGCCTGTTCTATCATCCTCCAATACGTGTATTTTCATTGTAAATACTTCTCTAAAGGTAATGTTAATAAGTGTGTTAGAGGTAGTGATTTATCGCAAGCCTCGGCTATTTGTGGTGTGATCGGAATTTGAGCGATTAGTGGTATATTATATTTTTGTGATAAATGTCCGCCACTATTATTTTTAAGCATATAGCTCATATTCTCAATTATTCCCAAAATAGGTAAATTTAGTTTTTGATATAAATCTATAGAACGTATTACGTCTATTTCTGATATTTTTTGTGGTGTAGTTACGATTATTACGCCGTCTAAATGATAATTTTCTAGTATACTTAAATGAATATCACCTGTTCCCGGCGGCATATCGATAATTAAATAATCTAAATTATCCCATTTTGTTACCGATAATAATTGATAAATAGTCTTACTCGCCATAGGACCACGCCAAATAATTGCTGAGTGGTCTTTAACGAAGAAGCCTATAGATATAATTTCGATGGTTTGAGCAAGTACCGGTATTATTCGTCCATCTTTCGTTTGCGGTACTTCGTTAATGCCGAATATATGCGGAATTGATGGACCGTAAATATCCGCATCTACTATCCCGACTCGGTAATTTGCTAGACTTAACTGCTGAGCGATAAGAGCCGATATTGTAGATTTTCCGACTCCGCCTTTACCTGACGCTACTAAGATAATTTTTTTTACATTTTCTACAAAATGTTTTGGTTTTTGAACTTTTTTCTCCATCGGTTTACTTTCGGTAAAAACAATTGTTATTTTATTTACTTCCGAAATCTCGTTAAGTTTATTAATTGCCTTAAGTCTAATTTCTTCGACTTCTAACTTGTTTTTACCTGATATATCTATTGAGAAACCGATATTATTACCTTTAATTATAATATCCGATATAACTTCATTTAAAAAAGTACCGTCTTTAAAGGTAATATGCTGAATTTGATCTATAATTTGTCGTTGGTGTAAATTCGCCATATTAAATTTCCTTTTTAAAGCTGTTTAAGCTCGTAACTTGACGTTATATACTATAATATATATAATTATCTCATCTTTAAAAATAATATAAAACAATAAAACAATAAAGCAAATGCTTAATAAAAAACATATCTCAATTTTAAAAAAATCCCCATGGAAAGATTTTGATTCTGATAAAGAAGATAACATATTCACAAGACCGCGTAAAAATCAATTTAATTTTGATCAATTTCAATTCCCGTTTAATTTCAATGCTAAAACAATAATTTTAGCTGTTGTTGCAGTGGTTGCTTTATGGCTCGCTTCGGGTATTTATGAAATAAAAGAAGGCGAAGAAGCAGCGGTAATAAGATTTGGGCGTTTTGTGCGTAAGGGCTACCCCGGGCTTAATTATCATTTACCGGCACCTTTTGAAAAGATAATAGTTGAGAAAGTTAAACAATCACGTCGGATTGAGATTGGTTATCGTACAAATAGCTCTCTGCGTAGCGGTGGTGATAATACTAAAAATATTGCCGGTGAAAGTATAATGCTCACCGGTGATGAAAATATCATTGCTTTAAATTGTGATGTAATGTGGCATATTAATAATCTTGAAGATTTTATTTTTAACGTACAAAGACCTGCAGAAACAGTAAAAGCAACAGTCGAGAGTGCCGTTAGGGAAGTCATAGGCAATACTCCTATTTCTTGGGTATTATCCGATCAAAAGCAGGAAATTACTTATAAAATAGAGAAATTAGCACAGAAGATATTGGATAGTTATAATGCCGGCGTTATGATTGAGAAAGTACAATTATTAAAAGCCGAGCCGCCTGCCGAAGTAATAGACGCTTATAGAGACGTGCAAACTTCAAAAGCAGATAAAGAAAAAGAAATAAATCAAGCTCAAGCCTATAATAATAAGATTTTGCCGGAAGCTAGAGGAGCGGCTGCAAAGATTATACAAGAAGCAGAAGGTTATAGAGCAGAAGTTATATCGAAAGCAGAAGGTGATAGCCAAAGATTTAATGCTATTTATAAACAATATGCTGCAGGTAGGCAAGTAACTAGAGATAGATTATATTTAGAAGTAGTCGAAGAGATATTAGGCGGTTCAAATAAAACGATTATTAATAATGCACTACTGCCGCACATGGCTATTAAACCATAGGGGGGCTATGTCATTCCCGCAAAAGTGGGAATGACATCAAGCGTGTTCTTCACGCTATACACAAATGACATCTAAACAACAAGGAATATTAAATGCAACAAAAGATTTATTATATAATTTTTACAATTGTTTTTGGGCTGATACTGATTTCTAGCTCCTTATTTTCAGTTGACCAACGCCAATCTGCAGTAGTATTCCAGTTTGGTGAGGCAGTTAGGACTATAGAAAATCCAGGACTGAATATTAAAATCCCGTTTATTCAAAATGTTGAATTTTTTGATAAGCGTCTTTTAGATGTTGAGGTTGAGGTAAAAGAATTAACGGCTGCTGACGGTAAACGAGTTATTGTTGATGCCTACGCCAAATTCCAAATTAATAATCCCGTAATGTTTTATAAAACGGTACATGATTATCAAGGTGTGAAAATTAGGCTGACTCGTAATCTTGAATCGTCAATGCGTAAGGTGATAGGTAAAATCTCGCTAAGTAGCCTTTTAAGTCAGGAACGTAGTAATGTAATGTTAAATATCTTAAATCAAGTGGACGGTGAAGCTAAAAGCTTCGGTATTGATGTTGTAGATGTTAGAATTTTAAGAGCAGACTTACCAAAAGAAAATAGTGCGGCTATTTATCGTCGTATGCAAACGGCACGTGAAAAAGAAGCAACCCAAATTAGAGCGGAAGGACAAGAAGAAAGCATGCGTATTCGTTCAAAAGCAGATAAAGAAAGTAAAATAATACTTGCTAAAGCTTATCGAGATGCACAAATTATTAAAGGTGACGGCGATGAGAAGGCGGCAAAAATATATAATTCTGCTTATTCAGTTGATCCGGAATTTTATAAATTTTATAGATCACTTTTAGTATATAAAAATTCTTTAAAGAAAGAGAATACTAATTTTGTAATTTCACCGGATGCTGAAGTTTTAAAATATCTAAATCTCACTAAGTAGTATACTAGTCTATCTACTTTTTATTTACTTGGAGTATATGGTTAATCTGAAAATAGTTATTGTTATAATAGTTTTAATATCAAGTAACGTTGTTCTAGCAAAAGAAAATAGTAGGTCTTTAAAAGTAGCAGCTCAAGAAGAGAATAAATTTACGGAAATAAATTCTGCTCCTTTAAAAGTAAGTGAAGCCGCTCGTTATAGCTTTGCCGATATAGTTGAACCGTTAATTCCTGCAGTCGTTAATATTTCAACAATAGAATATGTTAATAGTAAATCGGAAAACGCCGAGAAAGATCCTCTGCAAGAAAAAGTTAATGATTTTTTAGAAAAGCTTAATATACCGCTGAATTTGGAAGAGGTTGATCAAACTCCGAAAAGTGTCCCGCTTGGTTCAGGATTTATTATTGAACCTAACGGCTTAATAGTGACAAACTATCATGTAATTGCAAATGTTGATAAAATTAATATAAAACTTGCAGATAATACCGAATTATCGGCTAAATTAATAGGTAACGATACTAAAACCGATTTAGCTCTCTTAAAAATAGATAGCGAGGAACCTCTACCTTTTGTTGAGTTTGGAGATTCAAATGATGCAAGAGTAGGAGATTGGGTTATTGCGATCGGTAATCCGTTCGGTAATCTAGGTGGTACGGTGACAAGTGGTATTATTTCTTCTAAAGGGCGGGATATCGATATAGATACGGACAATATAGTCGATAATTTTATTCAAACGGATGCTGCAATTAATAACGGTAATTCCGGTGGTCCTATGTTTAATTTGGATCAGAAAGTAATCGGCGTAAATACGGCAATTTTTTCACCGCTCGGTACTAATATAGGTATCGGTTTTGCAATACCGTCAAATACTGCAAAGCCTATAATCGAACGTCTTAAGAAAGATGGAAAAGTAAGTAGAGGGCGCCTTGGAGTAACAATACAAGATTTAACCGAGGAAATTTCTGAAGGGCTAGGACTTAAAAATACTAGAGGGGTGTTAGTAGCTAAAGTACAAGAAGACGGTCCAGGTGATAAAGCGGGAATTAAAACAGGTGATATAATAATAGAGTTTGCAGATATACCGGTTAAAAATACTAAAAAATTACGTGTAATTATTGCAGATGCTCCTATTGATCAGGAAGTAAAAGTAAAAATACTTCGCGATAAAAAGGAGCTTGAGTTACCTATTAAAATTACTTCGGATAATGAAGAGGTTACCAAAGATTCTACAGAAGAGACCAATAAGAAAGAAATAACAAATAAAGAAGAAAATAATTTATCTATTACTAAAAATAATATTACTTTTGGTAATTTGACTGAAGAACTAAGACAAAAATATACTATTCCTCAAGATAAAATGGGAATAGTGATAACCAATATTAATCAGAAAAGCATAGACGATATAAGTAAGCTAGAAGAATTATATGAAAATGCTAAAAAATCAGATAAGCAAAATATTTTGCTCTTGATTGAAATGGGGAGTAGTAATATGTTCGTACCATTGCAGGTTATGTAGTTTTCTATGTCATTCCCGCGAAGACGGGAATGACATAGAATGTAAAAATAATACTTAAATAATTTATGTATGAATGAAAAAATAGCAATTTTAAGTGCATATAGTTTTGTTAATATAGAGGAACCGGCGAATTTGATACCGAAACTTTTGCTTATAGGTAAAAGAAAATATGTTAGAGGTACTATTTTATTAGCTAATGAAGGTTTTAACGGTTTTTTTTCAGGTTCATATGAAAATGTAAATCTTGTACTTGAAGAATTGATAAAGCTGACCGGTCCCAAAGATGTTAACGTTAAAATAAATTATAGTGATGTTCATCTTTTTCAGAAATTGAAAGTCAGACTGAAGAAAGAGAGCGTAGCAATGAACGTTGATGGTTTAAATGTTGATTTGTTTAAAGGCGAATATATAGAGCCGAAAGATTGGGGTGAATTTATCACAAAACAAGATGTTATAGTAATAGATACTCGAAATGATTATGAAGTAGAGGTTGGTACATTTAAATCAGCAATTAATCCTAATACCAAAACATTTAAACAATTTCCTGCTTGGGTTCAGCAGAATCAAGAATTGCTCAAAGGTAAGAAAATTGCTATGGTTTGTACAGGTGGTATCAGGTGTGAAAAATCCACCAGCTTACTTAAAAGCATAGGTTATGATGAGGTATATCATTTAAAGGGTGGAATACTGCAATATCTAGAAGATACACAAAACAATAACAATTTATGGCAAGGTGAATGTTTTGTCTTCGATGATAGGAGAGCAGTGACAGATGATTTATCGCCTGTAGAAAGACATTGGTTGCAGAGATAGATGTCGTTGACCGATTGAAACGTGTAGTATATCATTCCCGTGAAAACGGGAATCCAGAAAAAAGAGAGCTTTTAATTTTAAAAATTCAGTATATTTGTATTTTTTAATTACTGGATTCCTGCTTCCGCGGGAATGACATAACCCTTTGTTTATTTATTAGAAATATATGACTAAAACCAAACAAGAAATTTATAATAAGCGTCCAACTTCACCGCATTTAACTATATATAAGCCGCAAATAAGTTCTACATTATCAATTTTGTATCGTATGACCGGCGTAGCTTTGTTTTTTGCGGTGTCAATCTTGGTGTGGTGGTTGATTTTTAGTACATATGACAATAATTATTTACAGCTTGCTGAATGCTGTATTATAAAAATATGCTTAGTAGCTGTTAGCTACGCTTGGTTTTATCATTTATGTAATGGCATTCGGCATTTATTTTGGGATATCGGTTACGGTTTTTCTATAAAATTGGTTAATATCACCGGTTGGTGTGTAGTGGTAGGATCTGTATTATTAACGGTATTGTTATGGGTGTAGTAATTAAAAATGTCATTGCGAGGAGATGCGTAGCATCGACGTGGCAATCTCAGAAATAATAACAAATGCCTGAGATTGTTTCGTCAATTGCTATGCAATTTCCTCACAATGACGAAAAGCTAAAACAAATAATAGAGAAAATTAATGGTATATGATTTTAAAGCAGAAATTGTAAAAGCAAAAAATAGCGGTTCTGCTAAAAGCGGTTCGCATCATTGGTTATTGCAAAGAGTAACGGGGATTATATTAGCTTTATGTTCTGTGTGGCTAATATATTTTACGTTAACCAACAAAAATAATGATATAAATATTATTATGTTGTGGGAACTTAAAAAGCCTTTTAATGTAGTAGCTTTGTTAATTACGGTGGTTATTTCGTTGTATCATGCGATGCTTGGTATGCGTGTAGTAATTGAAGATTATATAAGTTATCACAAATTACGTAATACATTGATTATAATAGTGCAATTATTTTGCATTGTTACTATTGTAGCTTTTGTAGTAGTGCTGTTTTATAAAGGATAAAAATTGTCATACCGCGGCTTGACCGCGGTATCCAGAAAACAATATTGTGTATTGAATTACTGGACCCCGTGGTCAAGCCATGGGGTGACAGAGGTAGACAATTCACGTATCAAAATAGTAAAAAATTAATTTAATGACCAAAGCGTATAATATCATTCATCATAAATTTGACGTAGTAGTTGTAGGTGCAGGCGGAGCAGGTCTTCGTTCTGCATTCGGTATGGCTAAAGAAGGGCTAAATACCGCTTGTATAACTAAGCTGTTCCCAACCCGTAGTCATACTGTGGCTGCTCAGGGCGGAATTAGTGCGGCTCTTGGGAATATGGGCGAAGATGATTGGCGTTGGCATATGTATGATACGGTCAAAGGTTCTGATTGGTTAGGCGATCAGGATGCCATTGAGTATATGTGCAAAAACGCTTCCGATGCGATTTTAGAGCTAGAGCATTACGGCGTACCTTTCTCAAGAACTGAAGAGGGAAAAATTTATCAGCGTTCTTTTGGAGGCATGACAACAGAGTACGGCAAAGGAAAAGCAGCTCAGCGTACATGTGCTGCGGCAGATCGTACAGGGCATGCCATACTGCATACTTTATATCAACAGTCACTAAAACATAAAGTACAGTTTTTCGTTGAGTATTTTGCTATTGATTTATTGATGGAAGATGGTGAATGTAGAGGTATAGTTGTGTGGAATTTAGATGACGGTAGTCTGCATTGTTTTAGAGCGCATAATGTAGTGCTTGCAACGGGCGGATATGGGCGTGCTTATTTTTCGGCGACGTCTGCTCATACTTGTACTGGTGATGGGGGCGGCATGGCGATTAGAGCCGGTCTTCCACTGCAAGATATGGAATTTGTACAGTTCCATCCGACAGGTATATATTCGGCCGGCTGTCTTATTACCGAGGGGGCAAGAGGCGAAGGGGGATATCTCGTTAATGCAAACGGTGAGCGTTTTATGGAGCGTTATGCTCCTGCTGCAAAGGATTTAGCTTCAAGAGATGTAGTTTCAAGAGCAATGACTATAGAAATCAGAGAGGGGCGAGGAGTCGGCGAGCATAAAGATCATGTATTTTTGCATTTAAATCATTTATCGCCGGAGATTTTACATAGTCGTTTGCCCGGTATCTCTGAGACGGCTAAAATTTTTGCCGGTGTTGACGTGACTAAAGAGCCGATACCGGTACTTCCTACGGTACATTATAATATGGGCGGGATACCGACGAATTATCACGGTCAAGTCATAATTAAAGACGGTAAAAATCATAATAGCGTAGTAAAAGGGCTTATGGCAATTGGTGAAGCGGCTTGCGTATCGGTACACGGTGCTAACCGATTAGGATCAAATTCTTTGCTTGATTTAGTAGTATTTGGTAGAAGTTCTGCATTAAAAGCAGCCGAGCTTATTAAGCCTGCGAGTCCCCACAAGTCTATAAAAGAAGAAAGCCTTGAAAAAATTATAAATAGATTTGATAAAGTCCGTCACGCTAACGGTAATATTTTAGTTGCAGAGTTAAGGCTTAAAATGCAAAGAACTATGCAAAGCCATGCTTCGGTATTTAGAACTCAAGAGGTACTAGATGAAGGGGCAGGAATGATTAGCGAAATAAGAAGCGGCTATAAAGATATAAAAATTAACGATAAATCTTTAATTTGGAATAGCGATTTGGTGGAAGCCTTAGAGCTAGATAATCTACTTGATCAAGCTTTAGTAACGGTATATTCGGCAGCTGCAAGAAAAGAAAGCAGAGGAGCTCATGCACGTGAAGATTATCCTGATCGTAATGATGAGGATTGGATGAAGCATACTCTTAGCTCTATCGATGAAGCAGGTAAAGTAGTTCTTGATTATAAACCTGTGACTTTAACTACTTTAACCGATGAAGTAACAGCAGTCCCACCGGTGAAGAGAGTGTACTGATTAATGTTCTTATGTCATTCATGCAAAAGCAGGAATCTAGAAACCTTTAATGTTATCGCGCGATTAAATCGCGGGATCCAAAAATGCTTATTTTTTAGATATCGCGGTCAAGTCGCGGTATGACAGAAAAAAATATATATAAAATATGTGTGAGTATTTAATAAAATTCTGTCCAAAAATCTTTTTTATTGTAGAGGGAACTTTGGTAACTTTAAAATATAGCGTTATTGCCGTTATATTCGGTTTAGTAATAGGGATGCTGCTCGCTATTTGTAAGGTAAATAAAAATCGTGCTTTAAGGCTTTTTGCAAATTTCTATACTTCTATTTTCAGAGGAACGCCTTTATTAATTCAATTAAGTATTATTTATTTTGCTTCACCTTATATCATAGGCATTAAATTTAGTGTGTTTATGGCGGGAGCTATTGCTTTTTCTCTTAATTCGGGAGCATATGTTTCCGAAGTAATCAGGGCAGGGATTAATGCAGTTGATAAAGGGCAGTTTGAAGCGGCTGAAGCTCTTGCTATTCCAAAGTTTTTAATAACGAAAGATATAATGCTGCCGCAAGCAGTTAAAAATATTTTTCCGTCATTAGTAAATGAGCTTGTAAATTTGATTAAAGAATCAGCCATTATTTCTATGCTTGGAGAAATGGATTTAATGCGTAGAGCACAAATTGTATCAATTGAAACATATAATTATTTTTTTCCAATGCTTATTGCTGCGTGCTGTTACTATATTTTAGTGATGTTAATCAGCTTTATAGCAAAAATAATTGAGAAAAAAATGATTGTTAATTAAAACATACTTGCTTTTATGGAAAAAGTAATTATAATTTAAATTTAGTGTAATTTACAAATTCTTATAATTTGTATTTAGAAATGATTGAAAATAAAGGGTGGAAGTATTTTGCATCCTTTAATTATCGTATATATCAGTTTTTTTTGGAGTATTTTTTTTAATGCCGACATATAATCAATTAGTACGTTTTGGGAGAAAGTCAAAAACTCGTAAGACCAAATCTCCTGCCTTAGAATCTAATCCTTTTAAAAGCGGTGTTTGCCTAGTTGTAAAAACCGTTACCCCTAAAAAGCCTAACTCTGCACTTCGTAAGATTGCAACGGTGCGTTTAAGTAATAAAAGAACCGTAAATGCATATATTCCTGGTGAAAAGCATAGTGTAAAGGAACATGATAGGGTGTTAGTAAGAGGCGGTCAGGTTCCTGATCTTCCGGGGGTGAAATATCATATCGTACTCGGTGCTTATGATATTGCCGGAGTTAAAGGACGTAAGCAAGGTCGGTCACGTTACGGTGCTCCTCGTAAACAAGTTGCAGTTACAAAAAAATAAATTATTAGTTAGAGAGAAAAAATAAAATGTCACGTCGTCATGCCGCAGAGAAGCGAGTAATTTTACCTGATATGAAATATAACAGTATTTTACTGTCAAGATTTATCAATAATATTATGAAAGAAGGGAAGAAAGCCCTTGCAGAGAAAATTGTTTATTCAGCCTTTAATAAAATTGAAAAGAAGCATAGAGTTGATCCGTATCAAACCTTTAATAATGCTATGCATAACGTAAAGCCGCATTTAGAAGTAACTTCGGTTAGGGTTGGAGGAGCTAATTATCAAGTTCCGACGCATGTTGATGAAAGAAGAGGATATGCCCTTGCTAGCCGTTGGATTATTAATGCTGCGTCAAAACGTTCTGAAAAAATGATGATTGATAAACTTGCCGAAGAGCTGTTTGAAGCTTCTAATAATAGAGGTGTTGCCATTAAGAAGAAAGAAGATACTCATAAAATGGCCGAAGCTAATAAAGCTTTCTCTCATTTTAGCCCTAAAAAAATGAAATAAGGTAGGGTATAATGAGTAAAATAAATAAACTTGAGCATATTCGTAATATCGGTATATGTGCTCACATTGATGCCGGTAAAACCACAACTACCGAACGTATTTTATATTATACCGGTAAATCGCATAAAATAGGTGAAGTTCATGAGGGCGGTGCTACCATGGATTGGATGGAACAAGAACAAGAACGTGGTATAACCATTACCTCAGCTGCTACTACTTGTAGATGGCAAGATAAAATAATTAATATTATCGATACTCCTGGACACGTTGACTTTACTATCGAAGTAGAGCGTTCGCTTCGTGTTCTTGACGGTGCGGTTGCAGTATTTGACGGTGTAGCAGGTGTTGAACCGCAGTCAGAAACGGTTTGGAGGCAAGCAGATAAATATAATGTTCCTAGAATGTGTTTTGTCAATAAAATGGACAGAATGGGAGCAGATTTTTATAGATGCGTGGAAATGCTCAAAGATCGTTTAGGAGCAAAACCGCTTGTTATTCAGTTGCCTGTAGGGATTGAAGAAAATTTTAAAGGTATTATTGATCTTATTAAAATGAAAGCAGTGATTTGGAAAGATGAAGCACTTGGAGCTGAGTATTGTGAAGAAGAGATACCTGCCGATATGAAAGATAAAGCTGAAGAATATCATGCTAAATTACTTGATATGGTTGTTGAGTTAGATGATCATGTTATGGAAAAATATTTATCAGGTGAAGAAGTAACAGCAGAAGAAATTAAAAGATTAATCAGAAAAGGTACTATTTCAGCAGCATTTTATCCGGTTTTATGCGGTAGTGCTTTTAAAAATAAAGGGGTACAGCCTTTACTTGATGCCGTAGTAGATTTCCTACCTTCGCCTATTGATATAGGTATAGTAAAAGGTATGGAAGTAAGTACTGGTGAAGAAAAAGATTTCCCTATTTCGGTAACTGAGCCTTTTGCAGCTTTAGCATTTAAAATTATGAATGACCCATTTGTCGGTTCATTAACTTTTATTAGAATATATTCAGGTAAAATTACTTCAGGAACAACTGTTATTAATACCGTAAAGAATAAAAGAGAAAAAATCGGTAGAATGCTATTAATGCATGCTAATAATCGTGAAGACGTAAAAGAAGCATCAGCAGGTGATATAGTAGCTTTAGCAGGTCTTAAAGATACTACCACAGGTGATACGTTATCTGATATTGATCAGCAAGTAATCTTAGAAAGAATGGAATTTCCAGAACCGGTAATTGAGCTTGCGGTAGAACCTAAATCAACAGCCGATCAAGAAAAAATGGGCCTCGCACTTTCTCGTTTAGCAGCTGAAGATCCATCATTTAGAGTGTCAACTGATTATGAAACAGGACAAACAGTGATAAAAGGAATGGGAGAGCTCCATTTAGAAATTATCATTGATCGTATGAGAAGAGAGTTTAAGGTCGAAGCAAATATTGGAGCTCCTCAAGTAGCATATCGTGAAACTATAACAAAAGTTTGTGAAATTGATTATACCCATAAGAAACAATCCGGCGGTGCAGGACAATTTGCTCGTGTAAAAATTATTTTTGAGCCTCTAAAAGAGGTAAAAGATCTAAAAGATGAAGATAAAAATAAAATTTTTGTCTTTGAAAGTAAAATCGTCGGCGGTGCCGTGCCTAAAGAATATATACCAGGTGTTGAAAAAGGATTAAATAATATTAGAGAAACCGGTGTTATTGCCGGTTATCCTATGATTGATTTTAAAGCAACTTTAGTTGATGGTGCGTTTCATGATGTAGATTCTAGTGTACTTGCGTTTGAAATTGCTGCAAAGGCAGCATTTAGAGAAGGGATGCCGAAAGGTAATCCTAAATTACTTGAGCCGATTATGCAAGTTGAAGTTATCACTCCTGATGAATATATGGGTGATATTATAGGCGATTTAAATAGTCGTAGAGGACAAATTCAAAGCATGGATCCAAGAGGGAATGCTCAAGTAGTTACTGCGAATGTTCCTTTAGCGGAAATGTTTGGTTATGTTAATACGCTTAGGTCTTTATCTCAAGGTAGAGCTCAGTTTAGTATGATATTCTCTCATTATGATCAAGTGCCGAGTCAAGTAGCTGATATTATTAAAGCTAAAAAATAATTTAGGGGTGAGGTGTCACGTCTTACAGAAATAAATGTTGTTTTGCCGTGGCAGCTTATAAATTAACAGTACTGTTTATTATAGTAATTTTTTAATAATAACAAATATTTTTAATAACTTTTATTGATTTTTTATTAAAAATATGATAGGAGTGTAGCTCAATTGGTAGAGCGCCGGTCTCCAAAACCGGAGGTTGCGGGTTCGATACCTGTCGCTCCTGCCATTATAGGCTTAGAGCTTTTTTGCTATAAAATATAGAATTTTTACAAAATTTGCTTATAGAGAGAAATTTGAAAGAGGTACTTCACCTCGAATCGTAGCGTACGTACATACTAGTATGTGAGAATTCCAGTGCTGGATTATTGTCTCAATTGCCTCTAGAAGTAGCATGTTCTAATAAATTACCTAACAAAAATATGTTTAAAGAATATAAAATTTATAAGTTTTTTGAACAAGTTAAACAAGAAACTTATAAGGTAGTGTGGCCAACTAGAAAAGAGCTTGTTGCTTCAACATTAGTAGTGGTAGTAGCAGTTTTTATTTTTAGCCTAATTTGTTTGGTACTTGATTATAGTATACATAACATAATGCAGCTTTTGCTTAATATCGGCAAATAGTATAAGGAATAAATTGTGACAGCACAGAGTATAGATAATATATTGCCTTCTTCTAAAAAAAATGTAAAGCAGTGGTATGTAGTACATACGGTATCAGGAGCAGAGAAACGCATTAAAGAAGATGTGCTTAGAAAAATCGCTAAACAGAACATGACGGATTTTTTTGAAGATATATTAATACCTGTTTTTGGAGTTTCTGAAGTTAAACGCGGTAAAAATGTCAAGGTAGAAAAAAAACTAATGCCGAGTTATATCTTGATAAAGATGAATATGACTGATAAATCTTGGCATTTAGTAAAAAATATATCTGGAGTAACCGGCTTTTTAGGAAGCAAAACCACGCCAAAAGCTCTTACAGAAAGTGAAATACAAAATATTTTTAATAATTTGGAAGCAGAAGCTAAAGAAGCAAAGAATTCTAAATTGTATGAAGTTGGTGAAATAGTGACTGTTACAGACGGTCCTTTTGAAACTTTCATGGGTACAGTAGAAGAAATAGATCAAGAAAAAAATAGGTTAAAAGTTTCAGTTGCAATATTTGGTAAAGCAACTCCAATAGAACTAAATTTTAATCAAGTAAAGAAAAATGATTAAAAGTTGGACTAAATACGGTTTATTAATTACTTAAGCTGTATTGTACGAATGTTCAGGATGTCATTGTTGCGGGATAGTGCATCGTCATTGCAAGCAGTCGTAGGCTGCGTGGCAATTTAGGAGAAATAATAAAAAACTTCTGATTTACAGAATTTTTTTCTTCCTTGTTTTGTCAAAACTTACAGCTTTTCCTTGCAATGATGGGAAACAAGATCCATGCAATTGTTACAAAGTAATATTAATTTAAGAGAAAAATAAGGATATTTATAAATGTCTCAGAAAGCAATAAAAGCTTATATTAACTTGATAATTCCAGCTGCTGGAGCCACTCCTGCACCTCCTATAGGACCGGCCCTAGGACAAAGAAAAGTTAATATTGCAGCATTTTGTAAAGATTTTAATGATGCTACGCAAGGTATGGAAAAAGGAATACCTCTGCCAACCGTAATTACCGTTTATGAAGATAGTAGTTTTTCTTTTAAAATAAAAACTCCTCCTGCTTCTTACTTTTTAAAGAAATATGCTAAAATTACTAAAGGTTCTAGTGCTACTAAAAAAGAAGCCGTAGTAGGTGAAGTTACTATGGATGATTGTCGTGAAATTGCAAAGTTAAAAATGCCTGATTTAAATACAAAAAATATTGAAGCAGCAACAAAAATTATTTGTGGTAGTGCTGCATCTATGGGACTTGAAGTAGTAGGGAATTAATTATTATGTCAAATAAGAAAGATGTTGCTGTAAAAATTAGCGGCGGTAAAAAAATAAGAGAAGCTAGAGAAAAAGTAAAATCAGATACTTTATATAATTTAACAAATGCAGTTGAACGATTAAAATCAGCATCATATGTTAAATTTGATCCAACCTTAGAAATAGTTATGAAGCTTGGAATTGATTCTAGGTATTCCGATCAAATGGTACGTGGTGTGGTTAATTTACCTGCCGGTACAGGCAAAACCGTAAGAGTTGCCGTTATTTGTAAAGAAGAAAGAGAAGAAGAAGCTAAAAGTGTCGGAGCAGATTTAGTAGGTTCAACAAATATTATTGATGAAATTAAAGCAGGGAAAATTAATTTTGATGTATGTATAGCTACTCCCGATATGATGGTAGCTATAGGTTCAGTTGCAAGAATTTTAGGACCAAAAGGTTTAATGCCTAACCCTAAACTTGGTACCGTAACTTTAGATATTAAAAATGCTATTAAAAATGCTAAAAGCGGTCAGGTAGAATATAGAGCAGAGAAAGCAGGTATAATTCATGCAGGGCTTGGAAAATTATCTTTTTCAGACCAAGATTTATTAAAAAATTTAAATGCGTTTATTGAGGCAGTAATTAAAGCAAAACCTGCCGGATTAAAAGGAAGTTATTTAAAAGCAATGTATTTATCTTCTACTATGGGAGCATCGGTACAAATAGATTTAACTAGTATAGCATAATTTTTATAGCTGTTTAACGGTAGTATAGTAATAATAAAAAAATTTTGTTATTTTAAGCATTTGTATCAGTTTAAATATATTAAACTGTATTATAAAAGGAGAATTAAAAGGTGTTAAGATCAGAAAAACCGCTAGCAGTAGAGGATATTGTAAATATTTATAAAGAATCGCCCTCTATAATTATTACTCATTATCACGGGTTAACCGTTAGTCAAGTGAGTTCGCTTAGAGAATTACTTAAATCTAAAGAAGCAGGTTTTAAAGTAGTTAAAAATACTTTAGCAAAAATAGCTGCAAATCAAACAGGGCTTAATAGTATTGTTAATTTATTTGCGGGTCCTACTGCTATCGTTTATTCTAAAGAACCGGTTGAGATGGCAAAATTAGTAGTTAATTTTGCTAAGGCTAATGATAATCTTAAGATTATTGGTGGAATAGTAGATAATCACGTATTAGCTGAACATTCAATAAAAGAACTTTCTAAGCTACCTACACTTAATGAGCTTAGGGGTAAAATTGTTGGGTTGTTACAAGCACCGGCTACTAAGGTTGTAGGTGTTTTACAAGCCCCATCTTCGAGTATGGCGAGAGTAATACAAGCACATGCTAGTAAAAATTAACTTAAAGGTTACTGCATTAGGTATTTTAATTGATAATTAAAGAGCTGTTATAGTGAAAATTAATAAGGTTTTTTATAGGATATTATTCTTATTTTAAAAAAGTCTTATAATTTGAAGCACAAAAGAATTTAATTAACTTTAAAATGCCTGATGTAGTAATCTCTCAATATAAAAAAAGTAAAAAGGAAAAAATTATGGCAGATTTAGCTAAAATTGAAGAACAATTATCATCATTAACGTTAATGCAAGCAGCTGAGCTTGTGAAAATGCTAGAAGAAAAATGGGGTGTATTTGCAGCAGCTCCTGTAGCTGTAGCAGCTGCCGGTGCAGCAGCTCCTGCAGCTGAAGCAGTAGCTGAAAAAACTGAGTTTGAAGTAGTTTTAACAGCTGCCGGTGATAAGAAAGTTGAAGTAATTAAAGTTGTGAAAGATATCACAGGTCTTGGTTTAATTGAGGCTAAGAAATTAGTTGATGAAGCTCCAAAGCCGATTAAAAGCAATGTGAAAAAAGCAGAAGCAGACGAAATCAAAGGTAAGTTAGAAGCTGCTGGAGCAAAAGTTGAATTAAAATAATTATTTCTGCACTAGGTTCTGTAAAGAAAAGTTGAATTATTCGTATTTTAGATAGTTTTAAGTAAAAATTAATAAGATTCTTGTTGAAACAGTTGTTTTTATTCCAAGAAAAATCTTATAATTTTCAATCAAAAACAACTAAGTATAGATTAATTTTTTTACAGGACCTAATGTTTTTGCATTACAGATGAAATATTTTATAGCTTTAAATTAACTTCTTAAAATCCAAAAAGCCTTATTCAAATTTAATTACTAAATAAGGCTTTTTGGATTTTAAGAAGTTAATTTAAAGCTAATGTAAGTTATTTTTTTGCAATAGGATCAAGCTATTACATTAAAAATCTTATTGATTAAAATAATTTTATTAATGTACCATACGTCTAGAAGTTTAAATTATTGAAATTTTCTAGGTTCTGTGAACATTTATAATTGATTTTTAGTGAAAATTAATGAGATTTTTGAAGGAATAGCTACCTATTTTAAAAAAATATTATAATTTGTTGCAACAAACAAATAACCAAAATCAAATCTTTTTGGAAATGTTCGTAGAGCCTACACAAGCTCTAAATAAGAAACTTACTAGGTTTCTTTAATTTAAGTTTTATGTGAAAAATTTTAAAACAGTATATTGTATTTTACTGCAAATTATAAGTATTTTATTGAAATAGGTATCTATTGCAATAAAAACTTTATTGTTTAAAATATAAATAATTTAAATTTTATATACAGAACCTAGGTTCTGAACACTTTTGATTAATGATTATTAATTAGGAGATATTTTTAAGCGAACATTAATAAGATTTTTGAGAGGAGAGTTTATTACTATTTCAAAAAAATCTTATGATTTACAGCTAAAAAGAGCCATAATTATGATTATTCTATTAAAAGTGCATAGGACCTAATCACTGTAATACGGGCAGTAATTTTATCAGTCAGGAGATTATATGGTTTCATTAAGGGATAATATAGAAGCACAACCCTTGTCACATAATAGAAGAATAAGAAAAAATTTCGGTCACATAAATTTAGTAGCAGATATACCGAATTTGATTGAAATTCAAAAAAATTCATATGAGAAAAACTTTCTACAGTTAAATATTAAAGATTCTGAAAGACAAAACAAAGGTTTACAATCTATATTAAACTCGATTTTTCCTATTTCAGATTCCTCCAATATTGCTAATTTAGAATTTGTAAAATATGAATTTGATACTCCAAAATATGATGTAGAAGAGTGCAGTCAAAGAAGTTTAAGTTATGCTGCTCCTCTTAAAGTTACTTTAAGATTAAGTATTTGGGATATAGATGAAGATACCGGTACTAGAGAAATTAAAGGGATTAAAGAGCAAGAAGTATATATGGGTGATATCCCATTAATGACTAAAAACGGTACTTTTATTATCAACGGTACGGAAAGAGTAGTTGTATCACAAATGCATCGCTCACCTGGTGTATTCTTTTATCATGATGAAGGAAAAGTCCACTCTTCCGGCAAGCTTTTATATTCTGCTCGTGTTATTCCATATAGAGGGTCTTGGCTTGATTTAGAATTCGACGCTAAGGATGTGATTTATTTCAGGATTGATAGAAAAAGAAAGCTTTATACTACTACTTTGCTTAGAGCTATAGGTATGAGTACTGAAGAAATTATAAAATTTTATTATAATTCAGTAACTTATAAGTTTGTTAAAAATAAAGGTTGGGCGGTTAAATTTATACCTCAGCATATTACTGCTCATCGTTTAACAAGTGATTTAGTAGATGCAGATACCGGAAATATTCTACTGAAAGCAGGACAAAAAATTACTCCGCGTTTGGCTAAAAAATATTTTGGGGAAGGGCTTAATAATATTTTAGTAGCTCATGAAACTTTAATCGGCAAATATCTATCCGAAGATTTAAGAGATCCTGCAAGCGATGAAGTATTAGCAAAAATCGGTGAAATGATTACTGCTGATATGCTAAATGTTATTAATGATCTTAAAATTAAAAATGTTAACGTATTAGTAATCAATCCTCAATCCGGTCCATATATAAGGAACACCTTATTTGCTGATAAAAATCAGGATCGTGAGGCAGCATTATATGATATTTTCAGAGTTCTAAGACCAGGCGAACCTGCTAATATCGAAGCGGCTGAAAGCCTGTTTTATAATTTATTCTTTGATACGGAAAGATATGATCTGTCAGAAGTCGGGCGAATAAAAATGAATTCTAGGTTAGAGCTGAATATTTCTGAAGAAGTTACGGTTTTAACAATTGATGATATTAAAAATATCGTAAGAGTTTTAGTAGAGCTTAAAGACGGTAAAGGTATCATAGACGATATTGATCATTTAGGTAATAGAAGGGTTAGATCGGTAGGTGAATTGATAGAAAATCAATTTAGAATAGGTTTAGTCCGAATGGAAAAATCTGTAATTGAAAGGATGTCGGCAGGTGATGTTGATACCGTAATGCCTCATGATTTAGTAAATTCTAAAATTTTAGTTTCAGTAGTAAAAGAATTTTTTAGTACCTCCCAATTATCCCAATTTATGGATCAAACAAATCCATTATCGGAAATAACTCATAAAAGAAGGCTGTCGGCACTCGGTCCCGGAGGTCTTAGTCGAGATCGAGCAGGTTTTGAGGTGCGTGACGTACATCCGACTCATTACGGTCGTATTTGTCCTATTGAAACACCTGAAGGTCAGAATATCGGGTTAATTAACTCTATGGCTACTTATGCTAGAATAAATAAACATGGTTTTATAGAGAGTCCGTATAGAAGAGTTAAAGATGGATGTGTAACCGATGAAGTGGTATATCTTTCTGCTATTGAAGAAGGTAAATACAAAATCGGACAAGCAAATGCTAAAATTAATAAAGACGGAAAGCTGCAAGGAGAGTTTATTAATTGCCGTGTTGAAGGTGGTAATTTTGTAATGGTAGAACCGTATGAGGTAGACTTCATTGATGTGACTCCTATGCAGGTAGTATCGGTTGCGACTTCTCTTATACCTTTCTTAGAAAACGATGATGCTAACCGTGCTTTGATGGGTTCAAACATGCAAAGACAAGCCGTTCCTTTAATTAAAACGGATGCACCTTTTGTAGGTACCGGAGTTGAAGGGGTAGTAGCTAAAGATTCCGGAGCGTCAGTGCTTGCATTACATGACGGTATTGTTGAGCAGGTAGATTCAAATAGAATCGTGATTAGAACTCTAGAACAAAAAGTTGACGGTTCTCCTTCGGTTGATATTTATAACTTACTAAAATTCCAAAAATCCAATCATAATACTTGTATAAATCAAAAGCCTTTAGTTAAGGTCGGTCATTACGTTAAGAAAAACGATATTATAGCTGACGGTCCTAGTACGGATAACGGTGAAATTGCTTTAGGTCGAAACGTACTTGTGGCTTTCTTACCTTGGAACGGTTATAATTTTGAAGATTCCATTTTAATATCCGAACGTATAGTAAAAGAGGATGTATTTACATCTATTCATATTGAAGAGTTTGAAGTAATAGCTAGAGATACACGCCTTGGTCCAGAAGAAATTACCCGTGATATACCGAATGTAAGTGAAGAAGCGTTGCGTCATCTTGATGAGGTCGGAATAATTTATATAGGTGCAGAAGTAAAAGCCGGTGATATTTTAGTTGGAAAAGTAACACCAAAAAGTGAATCGCCTATTACTCCTGAAGAGAAGCTACTACGTGCTATTTTCGGGGAAAAAGCTTTTGACGTAAAAGATTCATCGCTGCATGTACCTTCCGGAGTGAGCGGAACTGTAGTAGAAGTAAGGATATTTTCTCGTAGAGGTGTAGAAAAAGACCAGCGAGCTATTGCTATTGAAAAACAACAAATTGAAAAATTCGCAAAAGACAGAGACGATGAATTAGAAATTATTGAGCATTTTGTGTTTAGTTGGCTTGCAAAGCTTTTAGTAGGGCAGGTGATTATTAACGGTCCTAAGCAAGTAAAAGTAGGACAAACTATTACTACTGAAATGCTAAAAGGCTTATCTAAAGGGCAATTTTGGCAGATTATCGTGGAAGATGCAAATGTAATGAATGAAATAGAGCAGATAAAGACTCATTATGATGAGAAAAAAGAGGCTCTTGATAAAAGATTTGCTACTAAGGTAGAGAAATTGCAAAGTGGTGATGATTTACCTCAGGGAGCTTTAAAAGTAGTAAAAGTATTTATTGCAACTAAGCATAAATTACAACCCGGGGATAAAATGGCAGGAAGACACGGAAATAAAGGTGTTATTTCACGTATCGTACCTGAAGAAGATATGCCGTTTTTAGAAGATGGGACTGTGGTAGATATCGTTCTTAACCCTCTAGGTCTTCCGTCCCGTATGAATATAGGACAGATTTTAGAAACGCATCTTGGGTGGGCATCAATAAATTTAGCAAAAAAAATATCTACCTTAGTAAAGGAATATAAAAATAAACATATAGGTATTGAGCAGATTAAGAAATTCTTAATTGAACTGTATGGAGAAAATATTAATTCTATACTTGAAAGACCGGAAGAAGAGATTATCTCTTTTTGTAAGAAAGTAAGTAAAGGCGTACATTTTGCAACTCCTGTATTTGACGGAGCAAAAGTTCAGGACGTTAAAGATATGCTAAAGCTTGCCAGTCAAGACCCTTCAGGACAAGTGAAATTAATTGACGGTAGAACCGGTGAATATTTTGACCGTCTAGTAACCGTCGGACAGAAATATTTGCTGAAACTGCATCATTTAGTCGATAATAAAATTCACTCCCGTTCTATAGGACCTTATAGCTTAGTAACGCAGCAACCGCTTGGAGGTAAGTCTCATTTCGGCGGACAGCGTTTCGGAGAAATGGAATGCTGGGCATTACAAGCTTACGGTGCAGCTTATACGTTACAGGAAATGTTAACGGTTAAGTCGGATGATGTAAACGGTAGGATCAAAACTTATGATTCTATAGTACGTGGTGAAAATAATTTTGAATCAGGCATTCCTGAATCATTTAATGTTATGATAAAAGAATTTAGATCTTTATGTCTTAACGTAAAACTTGAAGTCACTTCAAGTTAAGAAAGACAGGTCATTTAAACAGATAAAAAACTTGTTTTTTATCTGTTTTACTAGATTCCCGCTTTTGCGGGAATAACATATAGGGTGCAATAAGAACTTTGGGTAGACGAAGGTCAATTTCAAAAAGAGCAAGGAATCCACAAGGCGAGGAGCGGAGCGTATACTTAATACGTGAGCACCGCAGAACTTGTAGAACGACAATGCCAATTTTTGAAATTCACTGAGTATATACGAGTAATTTTTAAGGAAAAGTATTTATGAGCGTAGTAAGTTTTTACGGACAATTAAGTAATACTCAACAATTTGATCAGATAAGGATTAATATAGCAAGTCCCGATCAGGTACGTTCGTGGTCTTTCGGTGAAGTAACAAAACCTGAAACAATTAACTATAGAACTTTTAAGCCTGAGAAAGATGGTTTATTTTGTGCAAGAATTTTTGGTCCGGTAAAAGATTATGAATGTCTCTGCGGTAAATATAAGCGGATGAAAAACCGTGGCATTACGTGTGAGAAATGCGGCGTTGAAGTTACGGTTTCTAGAGTAAGACGTGAAAGAATGGGGCATATTGAACTTGCAGCTCCCGTTGCGCATATTTGGTTTTTAAAGTCGCTACCTTCAAGAATTAGTACACTTCTTGATATGACAATGCGAGATGTAGAAAAGATTCTTTATTTTGAAAATTATGTAGTAGTTGACCCAGGGCTATCGATTTTACAAAAAGGCGAACTCTTAACAGAGGAAGAATTACAGAAAGCAAAAGATAAGTACGGTGAAGATGCATTTACTGCCTCTATAGGTGCAGAAGTAATACAACAAATGCTTAAAGAGCTTGATTTTTCAAAGTTAAAGCAAGAGTTATACGAGGAATTACAAACCACTTCTTCAGAAGTCAAAAAGAAAAAATTAGTAAAGCGTTTAAAATTAGTAGAGAATTTTTTAGAGTCGGAAAACAAGCCGGAATGGATGATTATGGATGTTTTACCGGTTATTCCTCCTGAAATTAGACCGCTTGTTATGCTTGACGGCGGAAGATTTGCTACTTCAGACTTAAATGAACTTTATAGAAGAGTAATTAATAGAAATAATCGTTTAAAGAAATTAATAGAGTCAAAAGCTCCTGATATAATAGTCAGAAACGAAAAAAGAATGTTACAAGAAGCGGTGGATGCGTTATTTGATAACGGTCGTCGCGGTAGAGCAGCGAAAAATGCTAATAAGCGTCCATTTAAGTCATTAAGTGATATGCTTAAAGGTAAGCAGGGGCGTTTCCGTCAGAACTTGCTAGGTAAGAGGGTTGATTACTCAGGACGTTCGGTTATCGTGGTAGGACCTGAGCTTAAACTTCACCAGTGCGGTTTACCTAAAAAAATGGCTCTGGAGTTATTTAAGCCGTTTATTTATTCTAAGCTTGAGTTGTACGGCATCGCTACAACTATTAAAGCCGCTAAAAGAATGGTGGAAGCTGAAAAATCCGAAGTGTGGGACGTGCTTGAAGAGGTAATTAGAGAGCATCCGGTTTTACTGAATAGGGCTCCGACGTTACATAGGCTTGGTATTCAAGCATTTGAACCGCTATTAATTGAAGGTAAAGCGATCCAGCTTCATCCGCTTGTGTGTGCTGCGTTCAATGCGGATTTTGATGGTGATCAGATGGCAGTACATATCCCGTTATCGATTGAAGCACAGCTTGAAGCTAGGGTATTTATGATGTCTACAAATAATATCTTAAGCCCTGCAAACGGTCGTCCTATCATTGTACCGGATAAAGATATAGTGCTTGGTTTATATTATCTAACCCTTGCATTTGATAATGAAGTAGGTGCAGGGATGATGTTCTCAGATTTAGCTGAGATGGAACATGCTTTATATAATAAATTTATAACTATTCATACAAAGATAAAATATCGCAGAAATCAGTTAAATGCCGAAGGTAAAATGCTCCCTGTTATCATTGATACTACTTACGGTAGGTTAATGGTCGGTGAGTTATTGCCTTCTAACCCTAATATAGAATTCAAGTGTATTAATAAACAACTAACTAAAAAAGACATATCATTAGTTATAGATTTAGTTTATCGTCACTGCGGTCAAAAAGCTACGGTAATTTTTGCCGATCAGCTAATGAAACTAGGTTTTAAATATGCTTGTTCTTCAGGTATTTCTTTTGGAATGGACGATATGGTAGTACCGGAATCTAAGAGTACTCATATTAACGAAACTCAGCTTGAAATAAAAGAATTTGAACAACAATATTCAAACGGTTTAATTACTTACGGAGAGAAATATAATAAAGTAGTCGATGCTTGGTCAAGATGTACCGATAGAGTAGCAAACGACATGATGAAAGAGATTGCTATGCCGCCGGTTAATGATGCTCCAAATCATCAGAAAATAAATGCTATATATATGATGGCTATTTCCGGAGCAAGAGGTTCTTTCCAGCAAATTAAGCAGCTAGGTGGTATGCGAGGTTTAATGACCAAATCAAACGGTCAAATTATACAAACTCCTATTATCTCTAACTTTAAGGAAGGATTAACTGAATTTGAGTGTTTTAATTCTGCTAACGGAATGCGTAAAGGGCAAATAGATACGGCTTTAAAAACGGCAAGCTCAGGTTACTTAACAAGAAAATTAGTAGATGTTGCACAAGATTGTATTATTACTGAAAAAGATTGTGGAACTGATAAAGGAATTGAAGTTAAGAGTGTTATTGAAGGTGGAGAAGTTATAGTACCTTTAGCAGAAAAGATTTTAGGTCGTACTGCTGCTATTGATATATTTCATCCGGTAACTAGTGATCGAATTCTCAATAAAGGCGAGCTTATTAATGAAGCAAAGTTAGAGCAGATTGAGTCGGCAGGATTCGACAGAATTATGATAAAATCCGTATTAACCTGTAAAAGTACTACCGGTATATGTAGCATATGTTACGGTAGGGATCTTGCTACCGGTACATTAGTATCGGAGGGTGAAGCAATCGGGGTTATTGCTGCTCAATCTATCGGTGAACCGGGTACGCAGCTTACAATGAGAACTTTCCATATTGGAGGAGCGGCAACAAAAGGTGCTGAGGTTTCTTCCGTAGACGCTTCCTATGACGCAAAAGTGAAAATTATAAGTCGTAACGTTGTGACTAATTCTGAAGAACGCAAAATTGTTATGAGCCGAAATTGTGAATTATTATTGCTTGATAATAACGGTAATGAAAAGGCTCGTCATAAAATTCCATACGGTGCTAGATTACTTGTTGATGACGGTGATATGGTGATTAAAACTCAAAAACTAGCAGAATGGGATCCTTATACTATACCGATTATCACGGAGAAGTCAGGTAAAGTTTTATTCAAAGATATGGTTGAGGGTATTTCTATTCGTGACGTAACTGATGAAGCTACCGGAATACCGAGTAAAGTTATTATTGAATCAAAGCAATATTCACGCGGTGCAGAATTACGTCCGCGTATACAGCTTGTAGATGCTAAAGGTGAAGTTATCACCTTATCAAACGGTTTAGAAGCTAGATATTACTTGCCGGTTGGAGTAGTTTTAAGCGTAGAAGACGGAGTACAAATATCGGTAGGTGATATCATTGCACGTATACCGAAAGAATCAACCACTACTAAAGATATTACAGGTGGTTTACCAAGAGTTGCCGAGCTTGTAGAAGCAAGACGCCCTAAAGATCATGCAGTTATTGCTGAAATTGACGGTAGAGTAGAATTCGGTAAAGACTATAAATCTAAAAGACGTATTATTATACATCCGATTGATAAAACAATGTCTATTGAGTATATGGTACCAAAAGGCAAGCATGTTGTAGTTAACGAAGGTGACTTTGTTAAAAAAGGTGATTTATTGATTGACGGTAATCCGGTACTTCAAGATATTTTAAAAGTAATGGGCGTAGAGGTTCTTGCAAATTATATTGTTAATGAGGTTCAAGCCGTTTATCGTCTACAAGGTGTAAAGATTGATGATAAGCACATAGAAGTTATTATCCGTCAGATGTTACAAAAAGTAGAGGTTACGGATTCAGGCGGAACTACGTTATTAGTAGGTGAAAAAATAGATAGACATGAATTTGATGAGATAAATGAAAAAGCTATGAAAAATGGTTTAAAACCTGCTGAAGCACAATTAATATTACAAGGTATTACTAAAGCTTCTCTGCAAACTAGATCGTTTATCTCCGCGGCATCATTCCAAGAGACTACTAGAGTTTTAACTGAAGCAGCTATTGCTGGTAAAGTAGATAAGTTGCGAGGACTAAAAGAAAACGTGATAGTTGGACGATTAGTACCTGCTGGAACCGGTTACTTTATGGATAAAATGCGTAAAGCAGCCGCAAAGCTTGATGAAGAGAATGTATAAATATACTAAGATAGAACTTGAAAAATTGGCTGTGTCGTCTTTGTAAGTCGTAGGATGCTGAACGTTTTATATACGCTCCGCTCCTTGATTTACAGACCTTTTGTTCTTTTCCAAGTTGATCTTCGTATGTACCGGATAGTTTATAAAAAACCCGTCATTGCAAGCCAACATTTATGCTGGCGTGGCAATCTCATGAAATAATAACAAACTCCCCTGAGCTGGCTTCGTCAATTACACTTTGTAATGTCCTTGCAATGACGAGGTGGTATCCACGCAACAATGCCTTCCTAGCAGAAGCGGGAATCCAGAAAAATAACCTTACTACGCATTATTGACAAAAAAGCCTATAAAAAACCAAGTTTTTTATAGGCTTTTTCTTTTATTGCCCACTTGCAGAAATGACGCTTTAATAACAAGCAATCGGTGCTGTTAAATGCTCGTAGGTTTGACCTAAATAAGATACTGGTTGTTCAAAGATATACGTATTATTGTTATCATAATTACCGTATAATTGTAATTTTGCTAGAGAATCGTCATATTGGAAGTTTTTAAGTGTTTCTTGATTTTTAGATATCTGAATTTTTGCTAAACAATGTTCAACATAAGTTTTCAGTACTTCTTGACGAATTGCATCATGTAAAGCTTGTAACATGAGTAAGTTTACTAATGGGTTAATACTATTATTTGCATTAGTAGTAATCGTAGCTTCTTCGTGTTTTTGATCAATAGACATCTTTCCAAACTTCACTTCTAGAGGTAATTTAGACGTCGATCCGGTACTTGCATCCTCACGTATGTCTATATACGCTGCGGTGCTGTGTTCCGTATCTCTTTTAAATTCCTCTCTATAAGTTGGTTTAGAAAGATGTCTAACAAGCAATTCAGAAATTAAAGACTCTTCATTGCTTACTTCTACCTTCTCTGTTTCAAGATTTGCTGATGCAGTATTGACTTTTTCTTCAAAATTTATCTCTGGGAAAAGTGCTATCACATCCGTTATTTCAAGTTTTCCTCCTTTTTTACCTACTTCATAAGCTTTAGTAATAATGTGTTTATAAATAACGTCAATTAATGCTCGTTTTGTTTGTATTTCATCAGAATAGTTAATTCCTCCTTCATTCCAAAACTTTACTATTCTAGACAAAGCAGGAATATATTTACTGGCCTTTGCTAAAAATTTTTGTATAAATGTAGGTTCAATAATAGGGGTTAATGTAGGATTTTCTTCATATTGTCTAAATACATGCTCAACAATTTTAGGTATATTTTGATCTGGTTCTACTTCGTCAGGTAAGCCGTGTAGTATTTTTTTTGCTGTTGCTTGACCAATCTTCTCATGCAAAATATTAACCCCGATCCATGTCCATGACGGATTAGCCGTAAAACAAAGCTTTGTTATATAAAATGCTAGCGATATAGGTAGAGATAATAACTTTAAATAGTTAAGGCAATTATATCGTATTGGATGAGGAGTGAGACTATAAATCTTACCCATATCTTGGTTTAACTCACATGATGTTTTAATCATTGTATACTTCTGCTTAATTAAATGAGAAGTGATGTCACATACTGGCATATTATTACTTAAATTTAACTAATTCGTCAGTAGGATATAAAAAACGTTAACATTTGTCAAGTGCTATTTAATGAGATTTTATTTTAAACCAATATATAATACTTGCAAAGTTTTATCAAGATAAATAGAATGATCCAAAGTCACAAATAATATAAGGAGTAAATATGCTTAGCGTAAATTTTGTGAATGAAGAATCATCTACTAATCAAGGTCTAGTAGTTTTTATTGATGAACAGTTAAAGCTTGATAGTAATTTAATAGGACTTGATCAACAACATCATGGATTAATTTCTAAAACTATTCAGAATAAACTGCAATTTACCGGTAAATATGGACAGCTCACGGTTATTCCGTCCGTCATTAAATCAGGCGAGGTTAGATATTTGATAATAGTAGGTCTTGGGAATGAAGAAAAATTAACTGAAGCAAAAATTGAAGAGTTAGGCGGCAAAATCTTACAGCATGCAACCAGTTGTAAAATTTCTACTATTGGCTTGAAACTTACAAATAGAATTAGTAGGTTTACAGCTCAAACATTTGCATCTTTAGTTGCTAGCGGTGCGTTTCTTGCTTCTTACAGATTTGATAAATATAGAACTACCTTAAAAGAAGCAGAGAAGTTCGCAGTAGAGTCAATTGAAATTTTTACTGATAATAACACTGAAACGGCAAAATTATTTGAAATCAAAAAATTAATTGCTGAAGCAGTATTTTTTACAAGAGATATAAGTAATGAACCGTCAAATATTAAAACTCCTCAAGTTTATGCCGAAAGAATAGTTGATAGACTTGAACCGCTAGGGGTAGATGTTGATGTTATCGGTGAACGTGAGATGAAAAACCTTGGTATGGGAGCGTTACTTGGTGTAGGGCAAGGTTCACAAAACGAGTCAAAGTTAGTGGTGATGAAATATAAAGGTGGCAGTAAAGATGCTCCGACTATTGCTTTGGTCGGTAAAGGAGTGATTTTTGATACAGGCGGTATTTCATTAAAACCGTCAAGTGATATGCACTTAATGCGATACGATATGGGAGGTTCTGCAGCAGTTGTGGGTACCATCATTGCGGTTGCTGGTCAAAAATTACCTATAAATATAGTCGGTGTTGTAGGGCTTGTCGAAAATATGCCGTCCGGTAATGCACAGCGTCCAGGGGATGTAGTAACTACCATGTCAGGGCAAACTGCCGAAGTTTTAAATACCGATGCAGAAGGGCGGTTAGTACTTGCTGATGCTGTTTGGTATGCACAAGAAAAATTTAAGCCTAAATGCGTGATTGACGTTGCAACTCTAACAGGAGCAATAACCATAGCACTTGGTAATACATATGCTGGTTGTTTTTCCAATAATGATGAGTTAGCTGATAAGTTAATAAAAGTAGGGGAAGAAGTTAATGAAAAACTTTGGAGAATGCCGCTGCATGATGAGTACGATGCAATGATTAACTCCGACATAGCCGATATGGCAAATATCGGGAACGTACCGAGAGCTGCCGGAAGCTGCATAGCTGCACATTTCATTAAACGTTTCATTAAAGATGGAGTAGATTGGGCTCATTTAGATATAGCAGGCGTTGCAAATAGTAATAAAGCTTCAGCACTTGGTCCTAAGGGAGCAGTAGGATACGGCGTGAGATTACTAGAGAAATTTATCAAAGAATATATTTAAATGCTATTCTTGCGTTGCATTGCCTGCATGGATACCGAGTCGTCATTGCGAGCAGCCTTAGGCTGCGTGGCAATCTCGTCAAATATCCTGAGATTGCTTCATCAATTACTTACGTCATTTTCTTGCAATGACGGAAAAAACTATCCACATGTGTAATACTGAGCTAAGAATGACATTAAACTTTGTCTATTTACTATTCGTTTATTCTGAATATAATTATGAACACAATAAATAAACCTTATATATTTGTTATAGGTAATGAGAAAGGCGGAGCAGGTAAAACTACCTGTTCTATGCATCTAATAATTGCTCTACTTTATCAAAATTATTCGGTAGTAAGTATAGATACCGATTCACGTCAAAGTTCGTTAACGCATTATTTAAAAAATCGAGATTTATATAATAAACACAATCCTGATAAACCTGTATTAGTACCGAAACATTTTCATATATCGGAAAGCAAAGTAGAAGAGCAAGCAAAGAGTTTTGAGCCGATACTCAAAAATAATCAGGATGTCGATTATATAGTGATTGATACCCCAGGCAGTCATACTCCTTTATCAAGGGTTGTTCATTCTTACGCCGATACAATTATTACACCGATTAATGATAGCTTTCTAGATTTAGACGTAATAGCAAAAGTCGATAGCAAGGATGAAATTATTAGCCCATCAATATATAGTCAAATGATTTGGGAGCAGAAAATGGAACGTGCTAGTCGTGATAGAATTAGTATAGATTGGGTCATACTTCGTAATCGTTTAAGTAATCTTGATGCATTAAATAAAAGACGCGTAGGCAATGTATTAGCTAAACTTGCTAAAAGAATTAACTTTAAACTCGCAGAAGGATTTAGTGAACGTGTAATATATAGGGAGTTATTTTTACAAGGTCTAACATTACTTGATCTAAAAACTGCAAAATATGATAGAGCATTTAATAGCTCACACGTGCTTGCACGTCAAGAATTACGAAATTTTTTAGACTTTCTAGGTATTAAGGCTGCGTTCAAAGGTTAATTTCTATTAAAGTTTTTCTTGTATAAAAAATATATATAATGTAAATTAATATGTTTTAACTTTATAAGAGAAGAGAAACAAATGTCAAATGTTGCTGAAAATATTTCAAAACTACCGGAAGCACAAGAAAAAGTTAATAAGCTTGTTGATCAATATAAAAATTTAACTCCGGAAGAACAAAAAATTGTTGATAGAAAACTTAAGTCACATTTTACAAAAGAAGAGCTAGCACAAGATGAGCTTAAATCAAGAATGAATAGGATACGTAGTAATTTGTCTAAGCAAGACCAAGAAAAACTACAAGCAGGTAATCATTCTATAGGTGAAATAGCAAAAGATGTATTCTCGTTAGTTAAAGGAATAATAAATCTAGTCGAAAATGTTGCAGAGATAATTAAAAATCCTAAGAAAGCAATATATGAATGGATTAAAGGTGAGTTAAATCAAGTAAAACCCCAACAACAAAATTATCAGCAACGCCCATCAAAGCCAAAAGCTGCTGCAATATCAAGATAAAACTTTGGCAAGATAAATTTTTAGTTTTTATTTGCGAAAATTTGTGATTTTATGTATATAATGGGGAAATCGTATAATAAAAAAATAAAAATGCATAAATACAGAACTCATAATTGTAACGAATTACAAATATCCGATGTAGAAACAGAAGTTAAGCTATCCGGTTGGGTATATAGAAGAAGAGATCACGGGAATCTAGTTTTTATAGATTTACGTGATCATTACGGTATAACTCAAATCGTGTTTACCGATCAAAATCCTCAGCTTATGGAGGATGCAAGTCGTTTGCGTTATGAGTCGGTAATTACGGTAAGGGGTACAGTTGTAGCAAGATCAGAGGACACGATTAATAATACGCTTCCGACAGGTCATGTTGAAGTGCTAGCTGTGGAATTTAGTGTTGAGTCAGCTGCGGACACTCTACCTTTTGTTATTAATACTGAAAAAGACGCTCCCGAAGAGTCTAGGCTTAAACATCGCTTTTTAGATCTTAGGCGTGAGAAATTACATAATAATATAATACTCCGCTCACAAATTATTTCTCATATTCGTCATTTGATGACGGCAAGCGGTTTTACCGAATTTCAAACTCCGATTTTAACAGCAAGCTCACCTGAGGGGGCTAGGGATTTTTTAGTACCTAGTAGAATGCATCCGGGTAAGTTCTATGCATTACCGCAAGCACCTCAGCAATTCAAGCAGTTATTGATGGTATCAGGCTTTGATCGTTATTTCCAAATTGCTCCTTGTTTTCGGGATGAAGATGCAAGAGCCGATAGATCACCCGGCGAGTTTTATCAGCTAGATGTAGAAATGTCGTTTGTTACACAGGAAGACGTATTTAGTACTATTGAGTCTGTGATGTATGATTTATTCACTAAATTCACGGATAAGAAAGTATCAGAGACTCCTTTTGTTTGTATTCCATATAATGAATCTATGCTAAAATACGGTTCTGATAAGCCTGATTTACGTAACCCTATTATAATTGCCGATGTAACTGAGATATTTAGAGATTCTGATTTTACAATCTTTAGAGAGAATATTAAAAAAGGTAGCATAGTGCGTGCAATTCCTGCACCTAAGGCAGCTGCACTGCCTCGTAGTTTCTTCGATAAAATGATAGAGTTTGCGGTATCAGAAGGAGCAGGTGGACTTGGCTATATTCAGTTTAGTGAAACCGGTGAAGCAAAGGGACCGGTAGTAAAATTCTTAAGCCCGCAGCAATTAGAGAGTCTAAAAGCTACAGCTAGTATTAGTAACGGTGATGCTGTATTTTTCGCTAGCGATAAGAAAGAGAAAGCTGCTAAACTTGCCGGTAAGGTTAGAATAAGACTTGGTGAAGAGCTTGATTTACTTGAAAAAGATTGTTTTAAATTCTGCTGGATTACCGATTTTCCATTCTATGAGTTAAATGAAGAAACAGGAAAAGTTGATTTTAGCCATAATCCGTTTTCTATGCCACAGGGCGGAATAGATGCTTTAGAGCAAGCTAAAACCACTGAAGCGTTATTAGAACTTACCGCATACCAATATGATATTGTTTGTAACGGTATTGAACTGTCCAGCGGTGCTATTAGAAACCATAAGCCGGAAATTATGTATAAAGCATTTTCCATAGCAGGTTATAGTGAAGAGGAAGTTGATAAGAGATTTGGAGGGATGATTAGAGCATTTAAGTTTGGAGCTCCACCACATGGTGGAATAGCCCCCGGTATTGACCGAATCGTTATGCTGCTTGCGGAAGCAACAAATATAAGGGAAATAATTGCGTTTCCTTTAAACCAGCAGGCTGAAGATTTACTAATGAACGCCCCAAGCTATGTAGAGGATAAAGCTCTAAAAGAGCTAAGCATTATGCTCTCACCGTCTGCTAGAAAAAATGCAGAAAAAGAATAAGAATTTATAGTTGTTGTATGTTATTATGTCATACCGCAACTTGGCCTATAGTATGTCATTTCTAGCTAAAAGCGGAAATCCAGTACTTTTCGCTGTCATACCGTGGCTTGACCACGGTATCGAGAAAAAAATTTAAAAAAGACTAGATCCTGCGATCAAGTCGCAGGATGAGATTAATAGTTACTGGCTTTCCGCTTTTAGCTAGAAATGACATTAGGACTATGCAACGACTCTGTGACTGCTCGCAATGACGTTTAAGGCATATACTCAACAATGCTTATCTTTGTTGATATTTTTCCTTCCTAGCTTGTAATTGAGAGAATGCGATTTCTTTTACCGTTTCTACTCTTTTTGTTTGGAGTCTTTCTTGTTTCTTCTGTTGTAGTATATTACCAATTTTTATACTTTCTGCTATAAGTTTTTCTGTATTATGAATTTTATTTAAATTCTCAGGAGCAATTTGTTTCATAAAATAATTTGAGATACTAGGTAAACCTCTCTTTTCACAAAAAATTCCTACCTTGTAGTATATAGTATCTCTAGAATTTAACTTGAAAGATTTAGCATTTAATAAGTTGGTCGTGTTTTCGATGTTATCCTGATATTTTAAATTTTTCTTTATACCCTTAATATCTTGCTCGGTAAGATAATTTTCTTTTTTTAGCACTTTCATTATATTGTCGTAGAATTTTGCTACTGCTTTATCGGTTACGTTTTTAGTTGTTGCCTGCTTTGTAAAATCAACAATTAGTGATGCCAATTTTTCGCCTGTAGATTTGTCTTGTATACGCATTGATTTTGCAGGATCAGAAATTTGTACTTCTACTTTATCTGTCTTAACCTTAACTTCTTGTTCTTTCCATTTTCCGTCCAAATCTTTACTCCATTGTTGTTCCTTGATTGTTTCTTTTTTCAAGCCTATAGAAATTTTAATTTGGTAATTATTTTCATACGCCCACTCTTTAGCATCTTTACCTTCAATTGTAATGTTATTATCTATTGCATAGAGTACCGGGTCTTTTACAGGTGAATTAGCGAAAGCCTCTAACCAACCACCATTTTTAAATTCAGGTGAAACATTACTGAATTTTGTTACTATCTCAGCTCCTTTGGCCACTTCTTGCATATTAACAAGATTTTCTTTTATACTGCTTTTATAGTGTTTTCTCAAATCATCAAAATTTTGAATATTAGTGGATAACATAATATTTTTTGGATCAAACCCAGCTTTTTTTAATTCATCAATTTTTTGATCAACTATTGCTTCCATCTGTTTCTCATCAAATTGACTTATCATTTGATTTAATGATTCGCTATATTTATCGATACTAAATGAGAAATTACCTGCTTTAATAGCAGCACTGTAGCCAACACCAGGATGTGTAAACATTTTAGCTGTTGATTGAATCATACTGCTAAAATTCTTATGAAATGCTAAAAAAGAGCGACCATGATCAATTTTGGTTATTGTTTTACCATCCTGTACCATTAAATTACCAGCATGATAATCTACTTCCCCTAGCATATGACAAGCAGCTATGGCTTTTTCAAATCCTTCCAACTTTTTTAAATTTTGATCATTATCTCTGACTCTAGTTTCACCTGATAAACCGGAAAATTCTGTTAGTGTTACAGCATTATCAAAAAATTTAGAACGTACATAAAGTGAATCAGGGTGTTGTTCATCCGCTGTTACCAGCCCTTCTTTTGGTGCGCGATCATGTAATAAAAATTGATACATGGTAGAGCCTATTAATTCTTGTACTCCGTCTCTTCGGTCAGCCATAGCCTGTCTTTGTGTATGATTACCTTGTATTTGTTGGCATGCAGCATGAGTTTTATAAAAATGTTTTAAAATAAAAGTATTACCGGCGTTATCTTTAGCAACATAACCGGCTGAGACGCCTGCTACCTTTTTTCCTTTCTCCTCAAACTCAGCTTGCTGTGCCACCCTCTTATCACGTAGCATAGCATCAATTACTTTTTTAGGGTCATTAGGATTTCTTATTTCTTCAAGTTTTCTGTAATCTGCGTTATATCGGCTATCATCTAATCCAACCTGTCGTTCAATTGCCTCTATCATAACTAAGTGCTCTAAAAGAGGTGCATCGATTATTTCCCTTAATTTCTTGTTTTTATCTCCTGGAAATGAGTTTTTTATTATTGTTGTAACTTTAGCTAAATCCTTAGTGTTTAAATCGGCTAGGGCCATATAGCTAATATATAGGCTTTCAGCAGTAGGAGATTGGTCATTAGAAAGGTCAATAACAGATTCGGCAATGCCTTTGCAGGTTCTAGATATGTTGGCATTCAATTCTGTATCATTAGTTTTCAGGGCTTTAAAAAGTTGCTCTTGTAATAATAATTCTTGTTGAGTTTTCTCTTTAGACATAAAAATAACATGCTTAATATTAACTAATAGTGAAAAAGTGTTGTTGCGTGGGTCAAAATCCTCATCATTGTGAGGAAACAACGCAGCAATTGATTAAGCAATCCAGTAAACATTTCGATTTACAGAATTTTTTTATTATTTTTTCTGGATTGCCGAGTTCGCTGCGGCCGTTTGCAATGATGATTCGGTATCCACGCAACAATGCCACGTGGGAATGACATTGAATAAGTTTTTGAAGCCGTGCAACAAAGCCCCCGCTTTTGCGGGAATATGACATCCAGGTCTTTTTAAAAACTATTCAGTACTATAGATTTGATCGTGATATAACAATGAAAAAACCGAAGCAATGAAATAAAATCATGACTTTGCAAGAATGATACCGATTAATCTCTTCTCTTGCCTAAAAATCTCATTAAATGTAGGAAAAGATTTATAAAATCTAAATATAAAGTAAAGGCTGCCATAATAGAAAGCTTTTGTCCTGCTTCATCGTTTCCTGCCATGTAATACATAGACTTAATCTTTTGAGTATCCCAAGCAATTAATCCCATAAATATTACTATTCCAATAAGAGAAGTAGCAAAAGAAAGAGCCGAGCTTTTTAGAAACAAGTTGACTAATGAAGCAATGATAAGACCTATAAGACCCATTGCAAAAAATGAACCCATAGATGTTAAATCTCTACTTGTGCTATAACCGTATAAACTCATTGCTCCAAAAACGGAAGAGCAAATAAAGAAAGTACGAGCTATTGATGCACTGGTATAAATAAGAGCTAAATATGCAAGCGACATACCGGTTAAACCGGCATAAACCCAAAATAATATTTGTGCCGTTGGCAGGTTCATTTGTCCGAAGCCCATAAAGAAATATAAAGCAATACCGAGCGGAGCAAACATTATAATAGTACCGAAACCTGTTTGAAACATTAAATTATAAATAGGCTCAACTGATATAGTCGTTACGGCTGCTACACCGGTTAGTAAAAGTGCTAAAGCCATATAATTATATACTTTAAGCATGTATTGTCTTAAGCCTTCATCAAAAGTTTTATTTTTTGAGGCGGCAGTTAAAGTTTTTGTATAATCGATCATAAGTAACCTTAGGATTATGTTATTTACATAATAAAATATAGCCTCTTAAAGGTATTTTTTCAAGCTATATTAATTATATTTTATAAATATCTTGCATTGAATATAAAGCAGAAGGTTTATCTTGTAGCCAAATAGCGGCTTTAATTGCACCAATAGAAAAAGAATTTTTATTCAGAGCTTCGTGTTTTAAGGTGATTATTTCATCGTCACCTAGGAAAGATATTTCATGTATACCGTGAACATTTCCACCACGAAGCGAGGAAATACCTATTTCTTTTTCGCTTCTTAGTCTATTACCACGATTAAATGTTATATTTAATCCTTTTTTGCTGGCAATTGTTTCAGCAAGCATAACAGCAGTTCCTGAGGGTGAATCTTTTTTATTACGGTGATGCGTTTCTAGAATTTCAACATCGTAATCATCTAGTATTTTTGTTACTTCTTTAGCTAGATAGCTAAGCAAATTAGCTCCTATACTCATATTTGCAGAATATAAAACAGGTAAAGTTTGAGCTGCTTTTTCTAAAAGCTTAAAATGTTGAGGTTGGAGACCTGTGGTTCCGATTACTAATTTTGTATTATGTTTTAATGCATAATTAATTAATTTTTCTAATATTTCAGGGGTAGAAAAATCGATGATCACATGAGAATTTTTACAAAAATTATCTAAATCATCTAAATTATTAGTACTATTAAATTTTGCTGCAATTTTGCAATCTTTAAATTTATCTATTCTCTCTAGAATGGTTTCTCCCATTTTACCGGTAGAACCACTAAGACCGATATTTAACATATTGGCAATGTATACTCCTAATTAAATCTTTGTATACGATTTATGAAAATATAATAGAGGCTTTAAATCATTTTTAATAGCGGTATTTATTACTTCACCGATAAATATAACATGATCACCGGCATCGTAAGAAGCATATTTATTACACTCTATATGATAAGTTGCACCGTTTATTAAAGGGCAATCAGTTTTATTACCAAGCTCATAATCAATTTTTGTAAATTTATTAGATTGTGATTTAGCAAAATGTTTTGAGATATCAATTTGATTCTCTGCTAAAATACTAATTGCAAACTTATCACTTTTTTGAAAACTGTTGATACTAAAAGAGTTTTTATTAAGGCAAAATAATATTAACGGCGGTTTTAAAGATACGGAAGTAAGAGAACTAGCAGTAAAGCCAAAAAGTTCGTTATTGCAATTTGTTGTTATAATAGTCACTCCCTGAGGGAATCGGCTCATAGCATCTTTAAATTGACTTTCTGTTACTGTCCCAGCCATTTTTTCATAATTTTGTTAATGGTTCCGTCTTTTTTTAATGAATCGATTGCCTCATTAATTTCATTAATTAGTCCTGAGTTTTTAGACATGCCTATAGCAAAATCGGATGAAAAGTCTTCTAAAGTACTGCTTTCTAAATTTGAATTATTTTCTTTTAATTTTTTGCCTTGAAATTCCTCAGAAATAATAGCATCTATGACTCTGGCTTTTAATTCTTCAACCAACATTAAATGATTTGCTAAAGAATGAACTTTAATATTTATCGTCTGTGATAGATCGTGTGCTTTTTTTTCTAAAACACTACCGAGCTGTACCCCTACTATTTTATTTTCTAGATCTTTGCTATTTTGTATATTATCACCTGTTCTATATATTATGGCAAATCTTGCAGTAGCATAATTATCGGAAAAGCTGATATATTCAGCACGCTCCGGTGTTACGGAAAGCTCCGCCACCGCAACATCAATATTTTCACTAACCAAAGCTGCAAGTAAACCGTTAAAGTCGAAGTTTTTTATGATAACTTTTTTATTTAGACGTTCGCTTATTGCTTTGATAATATCAATATCAATCCCAACAATCTCTCCGTCTTGGATAAATTCATAAGGAGGATTATCTGCGGCAGTACCGACTATTAAAGTTTTTCCCGTTTCTTGTTTTTCACAAGAAACTAGTAAGCAAGATAGTAAAAATATTTTCAGAAATTTCATAAAAATAATGTTTTAAGTTTGAGTATGTTCTGTGTCATCCTACGAGGCATTACCCTTGTTGTACGGATATCAAATCGTCATTGCGAGGAAAATTACGTAGTAATTGACGAAGCAATCTCAGGATATTTGGCGAGATTACCATGTAGCCTACGGCTGCTCGCAATGACAGAAAAATCTATCCACTTGAGCAATATCTTCAAAGGAATAGCATCAAGAACTCAATTTCTCCTTTAAAAGGTGATTCACAAGCGTCGGATTAGCCTTACCGCCGGTTTTTTTCATTACCTGTCCTACAAAGAAACCGAATAATTTATCCTTACCACTGCTATAACCCTCTACTGATTCAGGATTTTCAGCTATTACCTCGTCAATTACCGTGTTTAGCATGTTATTATCCGAAACTTGTACAAGTCCTTTTTCTTCTACTATTTTATCAGGTGCTTTACCGGTTTCAAACATAATTTCAAAAACGGTTTTTGCAATTTTACCGGAAATAGTATCATTTTCTATTAATTTTACCAGTTTTGCAAAGTTACTGGGGGTAATTTTGCATTCATTTATTCCTATCGATGTTTTATTTAATTGGCCAAATAATTCACTAGTTAGCCAATTAGTAAGCATTTTAGGGTTACATTCATTTGCTGCTTTCTCAAAATACTCAGCAACCGATTCATCGGCTACTATTACTTCGGCATCATATTTACTTAAGCTAAATTCCTTCGTATATTTTTCAATCTTTTGATCAGGTAGCTCAGGTAAATTTGCTTTTAGCTCATTTATTAACTCATCAGAAATAACAAGCGGTAATAAATCGGGATCAGGAAAATATCTATAATCAAGTGCTTCTTCTTTTAAACGCATAGTTCTTGTTTCGCCGCTATCGGCATTAAATAGGCGTGTTTCTTGAATTATTTCTTCACCGCTTTCAAGCAAGTCAACTTGTCTTTTAGCTTCAAATTCTATTGCTTTAATGATGTTACGAATTGAATTAATATTTTTAATTTCGCATCTTGTGCCGAGTGGTTCGCCGCTACGTCTTACTGAAATATTAGCATCGCAACGCATCGAGCCTTTTTCCATATCACCGTCACAGCTGCCAATATAACGTAACAAGTTTCTTAGCTTTTTTACAAATTCAGCTGCTTCTTCCGGTGATGATATATCAGGTTCGGTCACAATTTCCATAAGTCCAATACCGGCACGATTCAAATCGATAAAGCTGTAATGTGGTGATTGATCATGCATAGATTTACCCGCATCTTGCTCTAAATGCAAACGGTTAATACGAATAGTTTTAAGATCGCCGGTACTAGTCGGTATTTCCATAGTGCCGTTTTGTACTATAGGATAGTAAAATTGTGAAATTTGGTAACCTTGCGGCAGATCGGCATAAAAATAATTTTTACGGTCAAATACCGAATATTTATTTATTTTAGCTTTAAGCCCAAGCCCTGTTTTAATTGCTTGGTGTACACAATGCTTATTTAATACTGGTAACATCCCGGGCATTGCTGCATCGACATAGGAAACCTGCGAATTTGGATTTGCTGCAAAAATAGTACTACTGCCTGAAAAAAGCTTAGATTTTGAGGAAATTTGAGCATGGATTTCAAGCCCTATTACATATTCCCATTTCCCCGTATTACCTTCAATATATGCCATAATTAAAAACCCTTTGGTTCAAATTTAATATGTTTTACACCTGACTCAATTGTCGATGCTACTTGCAAAACAGTATATTCGTCTAATTGTTTACCTATAATCTGTATCCCAAGAGGTAAACCGCGTGCCGATAATCCAGCAGGAACCGATGCACAAGGTAAACCGGCTAAATTTGCAGGAATAGTAAATAAATCGTTTAAATACATAATAGTCGGATCATTTTGTTTTTCACCAATCTTAAAAGCTGCAGTCGGGGCAGCCGGTAATAAAATGGCATCAACTTTTGCAAAAGCATTATTAAAATCGTTTGCAACTAAACGACGTACTTTTTGAGCTTTTAGATAATATGCATCCATACCACTAGATGATAGCACATATGTTCCAATCATAATACGACGTTTTACTTCCTCCCCAAATCCAGTTGATCTAGTCATTTCATACATTTCGTCAAGCGTCATATTTTCACGTTCTACTCGAAGACCGTATCTAACGCCGTCATATCTAGATAAATTTGAAGAAGCTTCAGCCGGGGCTATTACGTAATAAACAGCAACACCGTATTTAGCATGCGGCAAAGTAATATCAACTATTTCAGCACCGGCGTTTTTAAGTAGTTCTATGGTGTCCTGCCACATTTTCATAATATCAGGTTCAATAATACTGCCCTCACCAAGGCTAAGAGGTACGCCTATCTTCATATTTTTCATAGAACTTCCGATAGCGGATTGTAGCTCTGGAACTTCTGCTTTAATCGAAGTAGAATCTTTTTCGTCAAACCCCATCATCGCTTCAAGCATAATGCTAATGTCTAAAACGCTTCTAGTAAATATTCCTGCTTGATCAAGAGAGCTAGCAAACGATATCATTCCGTATCTTGAGCAACGACCATATGTCGGTTTAAAACCGACTAAACCGGTAAAGCTTGCAGGTTGACGTACCGAGCCGCCCGTATCGCTACCAAGAGCAGCAGATGCCATAAATCCGCTAACTGCTGCAGCTGAACCGCCTGAAGAACCGCCTGGAACTAAATCAGCATTATCATCATTTGCTTTCCAAGGGTTAATTACATTTCCAAAACAACTAGTGATATTTGCTGAACCCATAGCAAACTCATCCATATTGGTTTTGCCGAGCATCACACCGCCCTTATCAAAAATATTTTGTGTAACACTTGATTCATAATTAGGTATAAAATTTTTCAGTATATTAGAACATGCCGTAGTTCTAATTCCTTTCGTGCAGAAAAGATCTTTAGCGGCAAACGGGATACCCTCAAGGGTTCTTGCGTTATTTTGAGCATAATTTTGATCGGCTGCTTCAGCCTGTTTTAAAGCTAAGTCAAAAGTGTCGGTAACATAAGCATTTAGGTTTCTATGCTTCTCTATTTGTTTAATATGTGCACCTATTAATTCCGTACTTGTAAAATCTTTATTTTTTAGACCTTTTATACTGTCTGCTACTGTTAGTTTGTTTAGTTCCGTCATAATTATTCAACAACCTTTGGAGTGATAAAATATTTTACTTCTTTAGCCAGCTGAGCACTATTTCCACTTACATTATCAAATAACTCACTTGATAAATCAGAACTTGTAACGGCGTCCTCTCGCATTCTAGCATTCATATTACAAACCGAAGTTAAAGGCTCTATATCTTTGCAATCTATTTCATTTAAAATATCGATCATATCCATAATAGTACTAAGCTGAGTAAAAAATTTTTCTACAGTATCTTCTTCAAATTTTAATCTAGCTAATTTTGCTATTTTCTGTGCTTCTTCTTTTGTTATCATAGTTTTATTATTTTGAGTGTGGTATAGTCTGATGTTATTCCTGTGAAGGCTTGCCTGTTTGTAACGGTATTTCTGTCGTCCTGCGACTTGTGAGCTAGATCCTGGATACAGCCTGTGATATACAAGGTTCTATAGCCGATTTTATTGCATGACTCATTTATTTTATTAAGGCAAAAAAGCTAATTAGTTATTTTTTCTAAAATTATCTTATTATCAAAATCACCATTAACTTTCTTTTTTTGTTTTTTAATTTTTAATATATCTTTTAGTTTATAGCCATTAATATTACAGATTGTTTCAAGTATTTCTAATATATCGGCAACTTCTCCATATACTCATCTTGTAAAATTTCCTCTACTTCTTCTAGTAGTTTATTTTTTAATAATTCTTTATACTCATATGATTCAGCAATATGAGTAACTGGTATCCTGCCTGATTTTAAGATAATTTCTGGAACTAAATCTCTAACTAATTTTGTCATTTTATTTTGTCAGTATAGATTCAATGTATGTCATTCTCGCGTAGCATTGTTGCATGGATCGATTTTTCTGGATTACCACGTCGCTTTTCTCCTCGCAAGGTATTGTTGCGTGGATCAATTCCACTGCTGTCATTCCGCGACTTGATTGTGGGATCCAGTTATAAAATTATTAGTATGTTTTATTGTTTTTATAGACCCTGTGGTCAAGCCACGGGGTGACACAGTGGATTTTACCGGTCCACGCAACAATGGCCTCCTCGCAATGATGATTTAGTATCCATGAAACAAATCTAAAGCAGGAATGACATAGAAAATCAAACAGTCATTATTTCTTGTTCTTTTTGTTTTATTACCGAGTCAACTTTACTACTATAATCATCGGTTAGCTTTTGTACTTGTTCAGATAAGCTATGATGCTCATCTTTTGCGATAACGTTATCCTTTTCTAGCTTTTTAAGTGCTTCATTGCCATCTCTTCTAATATTACGTAATGAAATTTTAGTATCTTCACCGTATTTATGAGCAAGTTTTACCAGTTCTGTACGTCTTTCTTCAGTTAAAGCCGGTATCGGCAGTCTGATTAATTGACCGTCCGTTGCAGGAGTTAAGCCAAGATTTGCTATCGTAATTCCTTTCTCTATCGATGATACCATAGATTTATCCCAAACCTGTACGTTAATTGTTCGTGCATCAGGGGTGGATAGAGAAGCAACTTGTGAAAGCGGCATTTTACTCCCGTAAGCTTCCACGGTTACGCTATCAAGTAAATTCACTGAAGCTCTACCGGTACGTAGCCCTTTAAGCTCATGATCTAAAACTTTTAGAGCTTTCTCCATCTTTTCTTGTAAGTTTTTCTTTAAATGCTCTTTATCCATCTTTATTTATCCATATATTATTAGTACGCGAATTGAGACATTGTTATATGTATTAGGAAATGTCCCCGATGTAATTCCCGCGTAGATTGGTTTTTCCGTCATTGCAAGGACAAACTATAAGTTTTGACGAAGCAATATAGTAAAAAATTCTGATTTACAGAATTTTTTACTATTTTTTCTAGATTGCCACGCAGCCTACGGCTGCTCGCAATGACGATTTAGTCTCTACGCAACAACACCTATGCGGCAATGACATAAAAATCATACAACAATTCACACTACAATATATTATTCCTCAATTGTCGTATATTCCCCTTTATCTTGTATTACTCTAGCAAAATTTCCCTGTTCTTTTATCGAAAATACCCTTATAGGTAATTTATTTTCTCTTGCAACTGCAATAGCTGCCGTATCCATGACTTGCAGGTTATTAGTTATAACATCTTTATAGCTAATAGTGAAATATTTTTTAGCATCCGGATTTTTTTTAGGGTCGGAATCATATACACCATCAACCTGAGTTGCTTTTAATAAAATATCGCAATTCATTTCGATTGCGCGAAGTACTGCGGCACTATCGGTTGTACAAAACGGGTTACCCGTACCGCCGGCAAAAATTACTACACGCTTTTTTTCCATATGTCTTTTAGCTTTGCGGCGAATATAAGGTTCGCACACGCTCATCATAGGAATAGCCGATAGAACTCTTGTATAGATATTGAGGCTTTCCATAACGTTTTGTAAAGTTAAAGCATTAATCACCGTTGCAAGCATACCTATATAATCCGCGGAAGCTTGGTCCATACCGACAAGTGCTGCATTAATCCCGCGGTAAATATTTCCACCGCCGACTACAATAGCGATTTCTACTCCTAAATCGATAACTTCTTTAATATCGATGGCAATCTTTTTTATTACGTCATATTCATGCCCAAATTGCTTATCTCCCATTAAAGCTTCCCCTGACACTTTAAGTAAAACTTTTTTATACTTTAGAGCGTTTATATCTGATATCATTTTCTGCTTCAAGTTGTTTTTAATATCTGCTTAATTTTTTTAATCATTATACCTCTTTGTAGGTCGGTAATTGATGACTTATTGAGTGCATGTACTAATAACATATTATTATTTATATCAAGTGTTACTGTACCTGGAGTTAGAGTAATCGAATTACCATAAATTATTTCGCCTATTTCTTCTAGCCCTTCTGCGTCAACCCATTCAAAAACTGGTTCTATTCCTATCTTTCTTTGCCAAATTATTTTAATAACCGCGAAAGCCGATTTCCATATTTCTAATAATAACCAAGGAAAATATAATATAAATTTAATTTTAGTGAGCATTAACATTTTCGGTTAATTTGATATTTGAAGTAAAAGGTATTAGTAGCATTATAAATACAAATAACAGCCCTATCATATTAAATATATTATTTATTGCAATTACAAAAGCATCATGATTTAATTTGTTTGCTAATAACAAATATGATGCTTTTTCGTGATTTAAAACTTTTCCGCTTAATAATTCAGTATAAGAATCTAGTGGTTCTAATGCCATTATAGAAGTAGACGAGATATTTTCCGATAAATATTGCATAAAGGTTTTAGTATCATTAGTAAGTATAGTACTGATTATTGCAAGCCCTACCGCTCCTCCTAAATTACGAGTAAGATTATAAAGCCCGCTAGCGTTACCTACTCTTTCTTTCGGTATATTGCCAAGAGCTATATTATTAGTCGGTATAAAACAAAACATTAATGCAAGCCCTCTAACAAATTGAGGAAGCACAAATGCAGCAAATTTAGAATCAGGCGTTAGAAAACTATTTAAATGACATCCAAGAGCAAACCCTCCAAGACCTATAATAAGCATCAGGCGTAAATCTACCCCTAACCCTAACATTCTACCGGTGAGTGGTGCAGATAAAAATTGTGCTCCGCCCGTCACCATCATAGTAGCCCCGATTTGTAATGTATCATATCCGGCAATAGTAAAGAGAAATAGCGGTAATATATATACTACCCCGTATAATCCGATACCCATAACGAACGAATAAAGGCAACCAAAAGTAAAGTCTTTATAAAGAAATGTTTTTAAGTCTAAAATTGGATTAATAAAGGTTAGTTCTCTAATGATTAATAAAATAAAACCTAAAACTACTGTAATACTTAAGAATAATATTAAATTATCCTCAAGCCAATCTTTTTTGTTTCCTTCTTCTAACACATACTGTAATAAGCCAAGCGTTAAAGCCATTAATAATATACCGAGAAAATCAAAATTTTTCAGTAATTTATAATTTGGTTTATCAAAATCCCCATATAAAAAAACTACCGTACATACGAAAATACCGGGTATGATGTTTAATAAAAACATAAAATGCCATGATAAAATCTCCGTAATATATCCACCGAGTGTAGGTCCTAAAGTAGGGGCAACAGTTACGACAAGTCCAATTAAGATAGTAACGATAGGACGTTGCGATGCAGGAAAAAGTATAAAAACGGTACTAAAGACCGTCGGTATCATAGCACCGCCAAAAAAGCCTTGTAATGCTCTAAAGATAATCATGGATTCAATATTAGTTGCAAGCGAACATAATACGCTCATAACCGTAAACCCTAAAGCTGCAATAAAATAAGAAATTCTAGTAGTAAGTAACCTTGCTAAAAAGCCGGTAATAGGCATAATGATAACTTCAGCTATTAAGTACGATGTTTGAACCCAAGAAAGTTCATCGCTTGAAGCGGCAAGACCGGCAGCTATTACGGATAATGAGCTAGCGACAATTTGAATATCAAGTACCGACATAAACATGCCGACAACCATACCAAAAAAAGCAAATAATTGCTTTTTAGAAAGAGCAGGCGGTTGTAAATTATCATTTGACATAATTAAATTATACAGTTTAAATTAAATAAAGTTAATAAGTGACATATATGTTTAAAATAAAAAATCATCGTACAACTTTTAATTTTTAATTAAACTATTGATTAGGATATAAGTAGACAAGACATAATATATGGTAATCATTTTATTTATATTTAGCAAATAATAAATATATGATTGATTTATTAAAAATATTTACTATAATATAAATCAACTATAATTGATTTATCAATATGCAAAACCCAGTACAAAAAGTTATATCTTTTTCAGAGCATAAATCTGATATAGAACGCATAAAGAAATCAATAGAAGAGGGGTGGGCGATAGTAAAGCTAGTACCTAATAACGACCGTTTTATCGGACTTTTAGAAAAGATTTCGCATGCTGAAGATGAAACAATCTATATTCCTCCAAGAAAAAAGATAATAGTTAATTAACACAAATAGCGCATTATTACATAATCTGCTATTCGGCTTAAGAAGTTGAATATAAAAGGTGACAATGGGCTTTCACTTTTTATATAAAGCTAAGTATATATTATTTTTTAGCAACAACTTATAATTCTTTACAAAATATAATGGAATTACCTAAAAAATGTAGTTTTGTTTTACCCCATGCTTAAAAAGACCTTATTGTCATTTCCGTGTAGCATTGGTGTTGTTGCATGGATTAATTCCACCCTGTCATCCTAGCTCATTTGTAGCGAGATCCAGTTTAAAATACTCAGGTGACCTTGCGGTTAATAAAGTGCATTACCGCAGTTGCTGCAATCTGGCCTATAGGGAATCACGAATGGCGTCATATTCTCTTGTTACCGTCCTGCTCTAAACGACTGTAAGCACTTAGCAATATCCCGTTATTAGAATTTAAAGTTGGAGTAACGCTCCCCGCTATTTTATTCTCTATCTTCTGCCCTAAACCAGATAGTGCGTTGTTATTTACAGCATTTACTGCAAGTTCCGTTACTTTCTCTATCGCTATCATCTTTGTCAGCTGTACTCCCGATGCTTTCGCTAGCTCTATGATGGTCTTAAAAAAGTTTTCCACTTCAATCTTTCAAGCATTTTGATAGTTCAATACTCATAGGTCTTATTGGTAAAGGTTTATTTTCTACTATAGCTTGCTGACGTTCTTTCGTGATTGTTTCCCAGCATCTGTAATTTTCATCTTGTCTTTTCATTAAATCAAATTGGGCAAGGTAAGTATTTAGCTTTTCTTGAGCCTTTGTCACTTCTCCATCTTTAGCGTGTAAAAATTCTATTAAATGCGGGACATCTTCTGGAAATAGTCTTGGATTACACATTTGTATATAAGTTACTATCAATAACCAACCTAAATTACGTCTATCCTATTTAGAATATTTAGGATAATGTATATATTTTTCATCATCCATAAAAACATAATCGAAATATTCTTCTAATATTTCTCCAGTATCATATAATGCGCCTAAAAAATGATATTGTTGATAATGTTTTAACATTACTTCTAAAAATTCACCTAAATTTTCTAAGGTTATATCTTCTACTGCTTTAAATTCTACAGAATCAAAGAAATATAAATCTATATATTCTTGAAGTGTTTTTCTGATATATGCATCTTCTTCATTTATTTTTGCATACCATAATTTATCTGTCATTGTTTATTTCATTTTGTTATTCTAATAATTTATACCGCTTCGAGGTTTCATTAAAGTTTTGATTACCTTATTTGCATATTTTTGTTGTGATTAGGTTATTTTTTAAAACAGCATCTCTCTCTATTTCTTGATATGTCCTTACATGAGCTACATTACCACTTGTATTATCAAATATTACAAACTGGTCATTTTTTATATCAACAGCAATAAGTTTTTCAGTATCATTACTTATTTTATAAGCATTTTTTAAAACCGCTTTAGGTTCTTTAGATGCTGGACTTTTTGACCACTTGAATTGAGGGTGATAATAAATGATTAGTATTTTAAGTTATTTTTTTGGATATCGTGGTCAAGCCACGGTATGACACGAAAGCGTTTTTCTACACATTATTAGTATATCAGGTTCTACCACGCCTATCACAAATAGGGCTATAGTTTTATTTAGAAGATGGTGCCAATGTGGGGATTTGAACCCCAGACCTACGCATTACGAATGCGCCGCTCTACCAGCTGAGCTACATCGGCTGAAATATGATTATATTATGCTGAGATATGGATTCCTACGAGACATATTTCGTCATTGCGAGCGACGATTGACAAGAAGCGTGGCAATCCAATAAAAAATTTTAAAATGCTAAAAGACTAGCATCCTTAATTGGATCCCGTGGTCAAGCCACGGGGTGACAATGAGACATCTTTATAAATGCGTCGAAAATCTTAAATGGAAATGCTGCGTATCGTCATATTTCTTCTTCTTAACCGGGAAACCCCAATCCATTCTGATTGGTGCAAAACGTGTTACCCAAATAAAGCCGAAACCAATGGAAGCTCTAAGAGATTTATCGTTATAAAAACCGTTTGGAGTTTGATATTGTTTCTTATTTAGGCCTACTCCCCAAACGCTTCCTAAATCCATAAAGACTGTACCGGTTAAATTAAATTCCTCAGGTATAGGTGTTGGGAAATTAAGCTCTGTTGAGAATGTGTAATATCGCTCACCACCAAGTCCTTCGTTAGTGACCTTTTCACGAGGTCCTACACCACCGCTTGCAAAGCCTCTTAAACTATAATCACCTAAATTAAAGCGATCGGAAATTCTAATAATTTTTCCTCCAAGGCCTGCAATATCGCCTCCGGAAGCAGATAATTTTAAAGTAAGCTTGTTATGCATGAAAGATTTATAATATTTACCGTCAACTTCATGCTTTATATATTTGTTATCACCTCCAACGCCGGCAAATTCTTGTGTGCCACTTACTAAATAACCGTTCTTTGGAACAATTTTATTATCGGTTTGATCATAAGTAATAGTATGTCCTATAGCAGAAGTAATGAATCTTCCCATTTGCTCCTTTAAGAATATTGAGCTTGATGGAGTTGGAGCACTTAAAATATCACGTTTGATTAAATAATCTATTTCGTGACCTAAATCCTCTTTAATTTCATAACCAAGAGAAGTTTTGACTCCTATAGAGTGTAACTTATAGCTTTGATCAGTTGTATTTAATACACTAGCACCGCGTCCGGTATAGTTTCTAAATGTGTTTACGCCAAGTGATAAATCACGATCTAAAAAGTGCGGTGCGGTAATACCACCGTAATAGCTTGTAGTGTTTTTACTTATTTGCACACCGGCATTAAGCAGGTTCCCGGTACCGACTAAATTACGCTCTAAGAAAGAGAAACGTCCGAATAAACCGCCGGCAGTATTATATCCTAAATCAAAACCTATAGAGGAAGTAGATTTTTCATCAACTTCAACGTTAACATCATATTTATCTTTAGCTTTAGTTGGAGCTAAGCTAATTGCTACTTTCTCAAAATAATCTAAATTTCTAAGATTACGCTCACCTTTTTCAATATATGAACGATTAATTATATCACCTTCTTCTATTTTAAATTCTCTTCTTATAACAGGGTCTTCGGTTTTAAGGTTATTAATAATATTAATTTTATTAATATAAACCTTATCGGCTTTTTCAATAATAAATTTAATATCTGCAGTATGATTAGCATTTTTCATTATATCCGGATAAACATTTACCGCAGGGTAACCGTTCGCTGTAAAATATTCTCCGATTTTTTCAGCTATATCATCAACCTTTTTCATATTGAAAACCTTGCCTTGCTTAATATTAACAATTTTATTAAGCGGTGTTATATCTATATTAGTTAATTTATTGTCTATTGTAATATTACCGAAGCTATATTTTTCTCCCTCTTCAATGGAATAGGTAAGGGTGAAATATTCTTTAGTATTATTGAGTTCTGCCGATGCCGAAATTACTCTAAAATCTGCAAAACCTACAGATTGATAAAACCCTCTCAGTAATTCTTTATCATACTCCATTCTATCAGGATCGTAAGTATCGTTACTTTCTAAAAAACGAAACCAACGAGATTCTTTAGTTAAAACAATAGATTTAAGTTCTGAATCACTATAATTTTCATTACCGCTAAAATAAATATAGTTAATACCGGTTTTTGGTCCTTCTGCTATATCAAAAATAACCTTAACTCTGTTGTTTTCTAAATTTTCGATTTTAGGTGTTACCGTAGTAGCAAAACGTCCGCTACGTTTATAAATTTCTAATATTTTCTTTACATCTAATTCAATTTTAGCTTGGCTAAGAGATTCACCCGACATTGTGTAAATTTCTTTAGCGAGCATATTAGTTTTGATTTTAGAATTACCGCTAAATACTACACTACTTATAAAAGGCGTTTCAGTAACGTTAACTATTAAATTACCATCATTTGTTATATGCATATTTATATTTCTAAAAAGTGAGGTGGCATATAAACGTTTTATTACCTCATCTTCTTTAGAAGTATTATAGGTTTCTCCTACCTTAAGCTTTAAATAGCTCTCAATAGTAGAACACTCAACCCTATGATTACCTTCGATAGTTATTTTACGAATTACAGAGTCAGCTAATGAAATATGATAATAAAAAATCGTTAATAATAAAATTGTTAACTTACTAATTGATCTGATTGTCACCTAAAACCTTCTTTAAGATTTAATTTAAATTTCTTTGTTTAAACCCAATGTCATCCCGTGGCTTGACCACGGTAAAAATAATAAATTAGATACCGCGTTCAAGTCGCGGTATGACAAAGAACTGGATTTCCGCTTTTAGCTAAGAATAATACAAAGTTCTCCTAACTAATGCATTCAAACATAATTAATGTACTCCACTATAGTAGATAATATAAACGAGAGCAAGCAAATCTATAATTTAGGAAAACAAATTTTGTATATCGTTGGAAACAGCAATTATAATAAGAAAAATTATGATTATTGCTCCTAATTGTAACAAAATATTTTTAGTCTTAGGATGCGGTAATTTACCTGTAATTGCTTCATATAATATAAATACTAAATGTCCGCCGTCAAGCACCGGTATAGGTAGTAAGTTAAGTAACCCTAAATTAACGGAAAGCATTGCTATAAATAACAGATACATTTGGGTTCCACCAGCTATAGATTTGCCTGACTCTTTAGCAATAGCTATCGGCCCTCCTATCGCATCGAATGAACGTTTTCCTACAATCATTTGCGATATTGCGTTTAGAGTTAAAGCAGATATATCTATAGTAGTATTAATAGCTTCCCATAATCCTCCTAAAATTCCTATTTTAGTATGAATAGGTTCATTTTTAGCTATAATACCGATGCGAAGAGTTTTCTTAACTTGCTTTTCTTCGGGAGGTGATATAATTATTTCTTGAGGCATTATATTAACGATAAATTCCTCACTTTTGCTTTCTATAGTTAAAGTAGAAGAGCTAAAACCGTTAATTAATATCTCTCTTTGCACGTCCCCGAAATCTTTAACAGGTTTATCGTTAACCTTAACAATTTTATCTCCTGCTCTTAAGGCTGCTCTCTCTGCCGGTGATGAAGCTACTACATTACCTATTATAGGAGGAATCTCTGTTTTTCCAAAGTAACAATAAAAACCTGCAAATATTATTATGGCAAGTAAATAATTAATTAACGGACCTGCTGCAACGATTAAAAAACGTTCTAAACAAGATTTAGCATCAAAAGCTACTTTTTCGTTAACTTCTTTAGTCTTATCCATAAGGTTGCGATCATAGCCGTAAATCTTGACATAACCGCCAAGCGGTATAAGGCAAATCTTCCACCTAACTCCTTTTTTATCGGTAATGCCTATTAGTGTTTTACCGAAACCTATCGAGAACTCCTCAACTTTTACATTAAAATATCTAGCAATACAATAATGTCCAAATTCATGGATAAATACCAAGATACTAATTGTTATAATGAATCCTATTATAGAGAGCATAAAAATTTTATAAGTTTACTAATAAATTATTTTAAGGTATACATTGTAAGGTTATAGATATCATTTCGTCGTTGTGAGTGGACGTTGCTCCTTAGTTTCCGATGTCATTCCCGCGAAAGCGGGAATCCACAGAAAAAAAATGAAGTAATCACAAATGTATTAGTTTTAAAAACTAATAGTATTTATGTTTTTGAATTACTGGATTCCCGCTTTCGCGGGAATGACATCACGCCATATCACCTTACGCATTGACGAAAATTAAATTTTAAATTTCTTTTCTCTATGAGTTCAAATAAAATTAATAAAAAGTCGATTGCACGTATTGCAGCAGTGCAAGCTATTTATCAAAACATATTGCAAAATAACGACGATATGGATGATATCATGCAAAATGTACTTTCTTTTTATCAAAATAATAATTCTATAACAGATTTACCTGAGAATTTAAAAATATCATTAAGTATAAGTCATTTTAAAATGCTGGTAAAGTCAGTATTTGAAAATATTCATAAACTAGACGAAATTATCGACAATCATTTAACAAATGATAAAGATCCTGCACATATGCCGATCTTACTCCGAGCTTTATTGCGTGTTAGTATATGTGAGCTATTGTTTTGCCCTACTACGCCTGCTAAAGTAGTAATCAACGAATATACGGACATAGCAAATGATATGTTAAATGAGCATGAAATTGGTTTTGTTAATTCTGTATTAGATAAAATAGCAAAAGAGCATATTCGTTTAATTTGAAAAATTGGCTATAAGTACTGTGGTACTCAAGTATTATTAACGGCTTTCGTGCCTCATCTTGTGGATTCCTTGCTCTTTTCCAGATTAAACTTCGTCTACTTATTCTTCATTTATTTATAAGTATAAAAGATTTTATGACAAATAATTTAAGCGGTTATAGAAATAAATTCGTTAGAGTTAAGACTTCTAAAAAACGCACCATCTCTTCTAGTAATTGGCTTAGACGCCAATTAAACGATCCGTATGTTGCAAAAGCACGTATAGACGGTTTTAGGTCGAGAGCTGCATATAAACTACTTGAAATTCATGAAAAATTTAAACTTTTTACTCCTAACATGAAAATTGTTGATCTAGGAGCAGCTCCTGGGGGATGGAGTCAAGTAGCTTCCAAGCTGATTAAAGCTTCGGATAATAACCTAAATAATAAAATAATCTCTATCGATGTGTTAGAAATTGAACATGTTGCTGGAGTTGAATTTGTTCAAAAGGACTTTTTTGAAGCAGATACGGAAGAATTAATTATTCAGGCTTTAGACGGTAGAGCTGATATAGTAATGAGTGATATGGCATCAAATACCATAGGTCATAAAGCTACAGACCATATAAGAACCTTACTTTTATGTGAGCAAGCTTTTGAATTTGCTTTAAAAGTACTAAAACCCTCCGGTCATTTTGTTGCTAAAATTTTTCGTGGCGGTGCAGAAAATGAATTATTACATAAAGTAAAGTGTGAATTTAAAACAGTGAAACATTTTAAACCTTCATCCAGCCGCAGTGAATCTACGGAAATCTATTTAGTTGCTCTAAATAAGAAATAATGAATATGAAAGGCGAAAGGTGATTTCTGCCTATAAATTTATTTTTTTATTTAACATATTAGAGGATATAGATGATAATTACTTATATCTCCTGTTGTTTGGACTTCCTGAGCATATTCTTGATTGCAGCTTTGAAAATTATTATACATCCCAACTAAATTAGCTCCGGTTTCAGTTTCAACTATTTGATTATATAAATTATTTTTTAAATTTAGAGTATTTTTAGCATATTTTGGTGTTGCTGCTTCCCAATCATCTATGGTTAAAGTAATATTCTGTTTCAAATCAGAAAAATTAACAAGTCCATGTTTACTGATTCCGGCTATGATTTCTTCAAAGCCTGCGACTATTCCATTAATTCCTAGATATTTTGTAACTTTTTGTTTGGCAAAATTATATAAATATGATGCCCATTCTTCTGATTGTGATAGTGTTGTTTTTTTACCCGGAAGTACCATTGTTGTTTGTCCAAAATGCTTATTAGTAATATTAATAAGATTATGTTGTGCATTATATATCTTAGAATGGGTAGCTAGCTCTTTTATTGGAGTTGTTACTTTTCCGGTAAATAAATTTTTTTCTATGCCTCTTTCAATTATCGGTTTTGAGCCAGGGCTGTCAAAAGTTGTAGATTTATTAAAATGTAGGTTGCGAGAATGTATTTCTACTAAGGTTAAATCTGCAATGATTGCTCCAAGTGAATGACCGCTAGTATTAAAACTATATTCTGTGGCTTTACTTAAGCCGCCTAATTTGTTAATTATTTCATTAACAAAAGCCTGAATTGGAGTTAGTTTAGTAGGTAAGTAGTGCAGCGCGATAAGCAAGTCGTCTAATAAATCATATATATTGAATTTTGTGCCGGCACTAGCAATATGAACTTCTTTAGTGTCTTTATTTATAAATGCGACGGCTTTATAAGCATATTTAGCAGTGTTGATATTATCACATGAAGCAGTCAGTATTTCCCAGCCGCTATCTGTTAATTGTTCATTGACCTTTGATGCTTTTAGCTTATAAATATTTAAATCATCTGTTTTATATGCGAGGTCTAAACCTATATAAGCAAGCTTTTTAGTGCTAATATGTTTAGAATTTTTGTACGTATGCATATCTACCTCTTTTTGATCAAAGTTACCATAAAATATGGTTTTTTCTAAAAAATGTCAAGTCAAAGATTAATCTATTATTAAATAAAGGATTGATATTTGATTACTTTTGTTTTATAGTGCATTTACAACCATGAAATATGGTGATTTAAATTAGGAGATAGAATATGTTGAAATTATTAATACAAAACTTATTCGGAAGTAATAAACCGATTACTTACTTATCTTTAATAGAAAAAGCAAAAGCAGATTATAGTTTTTATATAAAATTAGCATCAGGAAGCTTTTTTGTAGGAGTAAGTAGTTTGTTTTCATTTAGTAGTTGGTTAAGCAAAATACCTTTAATAACATGGGGTGTTTTTGGTACTAGTTATGGGGCAAAAGGCATTATGGAGAGTAATGAACAAATAAAGCTTTTTACTCAAGCTCATGAAGCAACTAAAGTTGAAGAGTATTTGGCTACTTCGGGGTTAGGAAGTTTTGTATACGGTACTGCTATAGATAAAAACGGTATAGATAAATTTACCGGTAAATATATTGAAGGAACAAACGCTAAGATAATATCTAATGCAATAACTCGCGTACCAACCTTAAGTTTAACAAGAGACGGCGTTGGTTACAAATATAATGGTGGCTATGAAATAGTAGAATCAACAGATCATGTGTTATATCAGGCAATACCTGGCGTGAAAGGACAATATACAAATAAATTAGTTCTAGATACTAGTATTCTTCCTTTACATGATTGTATTATTCAGCAGCTAATACAAAATGGCTATTCAAGTGACGATATTGAAAAAGCTTTAAGTTTAGGAACTGTTGCAAAGAGAGAAAGTTACAAAAATAACCAATTAGCAGAATACAAGCCAAATTTTATAAGTAAGTTATGGCATGGTACAGAAAAAGCTATACAAAATAAAGTAGTAGAACTTTCAAAAGAAATACAGAAATATGCTGAAATAAATGAAGCTTATGAAGAATTATTTAATTATCATATTTCCAGTACTAGTGAAGAACAAGAAGAGCAGTTTTATAGCCTTGATTATAATCATCTTAATGGTGATCAAACTCAAATCTTAGGAGATGAGGGAGATGCAGGATATATATCTGATATTGCCTAGTAACTAAATACAAAACTTTCTAAAGAGTAAGGTTATAGATCTATAACCTTACTCTTTTTTATTTAATAACCTCTTTAGCTCTCCTTTCGAAAGCTATAATCATTTTTTCGGTTGCTTTGGTAAAATAAGTGCCAATTAATTTATCCAGTATTACGGATTTCATTTTAAAATCAATAAAGAATTTTAATGCAGTTCCTGCCGTGCATGGAACAAATTGCCAAGTACTTTTGAAATATTCAAAAGGTCCTGAAATAGCTACCGTATTAATCAAATATATTCCATTATCTGTTATTTCGCTTGTAACTCGTGAGTTATATTTTTCTGAAAAGCCTTTTAACTGAATTACTAATTCAGCAATAACCTCTTGATTATTTTCTGAAATAATTCTAGAAGCAGAACACCAAGGCAGGAATTTAGGATAAGATTTTACATCCCAGACCAAATCAAACACTTCTTGCGGTTTATAGGGTAAAATTTTAGTGTGTTGAAGGCAAGGCATTAGAAATCTGTGACTTTACCTTTATGCTGCCAGTCCCCGTATCTTGTCGGTTCTAGACCTTTAACACCGCCAATTTCTTTTTCTTTTGGTAAATTTTCTTTTTCTGATATATTATTAGATATCTTTACAAACTTCGCTTCTAGAGGTAATTTAGACGTCGATCCGGTACTCACATCCTCACGTATGTCCATATACGCTGTAGTGCTGCATTCCGTGTCTCCTGTACATTCCTCTCTATAAGCTGGTTTGGAAAGATGTCTATTATCTTTTTTATCGTCCATAGTACTAAATATATGAAATATAACCGTATTTATATTAATAGTCGTTTAGCTGAAAATAGCAAGATAGAATTAGCAAGTGATCATCATGTTCATTATGTCAAAACGGTGCTACGTCTTAAAGTAAATGATGGCTTACGTCTCTTTAACGGTACGGATGGAGAATTTCTAGCACAAATTAACGATATAGGTAAAAATAACCTATCGGTTAGACTTAAAGAACAGTTAAAAAAGCCTTATACAGAATCTACGTTAACTCTTGCTGTTGCTATAATAAAGCAAGATAAATTAATGCTTGCAATAAATATGGCTACGCAACTCGGTATAACTAAAATTATTCCGTTAATTACTAGGTGGTGTCAATTTAGATCGGTAAATATCGAACGTTTAACAAAATGTGTTATTGAGGCAACAGAGCAATCAGAACGTCTTACTCCCCCGATAATTGAAAAAGCTATCACAATACAAGATTACCTAAAAAAGAATAATAATTTGATGTTATATGCTAATGAACATGAAAAAGAAGAAAATTCTATATTACGCATTTCATCATCACTTAGTAATAGTGATATAACTATTATTGTAGGACCGGAGGGAGGCTTTACTAATGATGAGCTGGAACTTCTTGCCTCATATAAGAATACAAAATCTATAAGTTTAGGAAGGAATATATTACGTGCTGAAACAGCAGCAATAACTGCTATAGCACAAGTGAGGTTGTGAGGTAGTCATTGCGAGGAAATTGCATAGCAATTGACGAAGCAATCTCAGGAGTTTGTTATGATTTCATGAGATTGTCACGCAGCCTACGGCTGCTCGCAATGACGAAAAGGTAGAGTTACTTCGCCTTTTCTATTCCGGGTTTACAAAATAGCTTACCTAAACAAAGGAAAGAACATACACCACAAAAGCCTATAATTATATAAAGTATTGTAACAATAATTGGAAATGAGCCAAATAAAAGTGTGACTAAATTAAAATTAAATAATCCGACTAAGCCCCAATTTATAGCACCTATAGAAGATAATAAATGTACAGTAGTAATAAGTGGATTATTAGAAGTATTTATTAACATATTTAATCTCCTTTTAGTTAAACGTAAAAGACCTTGTTGTGTGGCTCATGCCTCTGTCATCTCACAACTTGATAGCGGGGTCCAGTTAAAATACTAAAATTACACTAGTATTATGAGTTACATTTTTGGATTCCGTGGCGAGGCCTCGGGATGACACTACATGCGTTTTCCGAACCATGCAACAAAACTAACGTAAAATAATCATTCCTCATTTTGAGCTATATGTCTACTAAATTTTATAATTCTATAATTTATTAACCCTTCTTAAAAGTGTGATATATTACAGGTATAACAAAAATTGTAAATATAGTACCGATGCTTAATCCTCCAACTATTACAAAGCCTATAGAATTACGAGCAGCAGCACTGGCTCCGTCTGCAAAAACTAGAGGTAAAGCTCCGACTACGGCAGCAAGAGTAGTCATAAGAATTGGACGCAAGCGAAGTTTTGAGGATTCTATTATAGCTTCTTGAACCTTTACTCCTTTTGCTCTTAGCTGATTAGCAAATTCTACTATCATAATAGAATTTTTAGTAATTAATCCAATTAAAGTAATAAGTCCGATATTACTATACATATTAAGGCTATTACCGGCAAGCCAGAGAGCAAGTACACCACCGGTTATTGAGAAAGGTACGGCGAGTAATATTAATAAAGGGTCAGTAAAGCTTTCAAATTGAGCTGCAAGCACTAAATAGATAAATATAAGAGCAAACACAAATGTTATAAGCATATTACTGTCTGCCTCTCTCATTTGTTTAATTTCTCCGATATATTCAATTATAGTATTACTAGGATCAAGTAACTTAGCGGCTATTTTATTGATTTCATTAATTGCATCATCAATTTTCCTGTCAGGAGCAAGATCGGAAGAAATAGTAACGGATTTTGAATTATTATAATGACTATATGATTTTACTGATATTTTTTCCGTAATATTGGCTATCGATTCAAGCGGTAACATATTATTATTTTTTGCTCTGATTAAAATTTTACTAAAATCGCTAATATCTTTTCGATCTTTTTGATTAAATTGTAATATAACGTCATATAAATCATTACTCATTCTAAAATGCCCGATTTGTTGACCTGCAAGTAAATATTGTACCGTTTTACCTATATTTGCCAAATCCATTCCGTATAAATAAGCCTTATCACGGTTAACTTCTATACTTATAGTCGGCATTGCCGATTGTAAATTTCTATTGACGTTTAAGAAAATAGGATTTGTTTTCATTATATCAATAAATTGTTGTGATATTTTATCTAGATCATCATATTCAAGGTTCGTTTGAATAGTAAACTCGATAGGGCTACTTGCATTCCCGCTAACCATTGAACGTGGATCCATAGCGTAAATCGACATGCCCGGTATTTCAGAAAACTGCTTATTTAACATATTCTTAATAGTTTCTTGGGAACAAGAACGCTCACCCCAATTTTTTAGAGGAATGAATCCAAAAACGTTATCGCTACCGCCTGCACCTATTACCATCAGATAACCTAATATAGCTTTATAATTAGCAAGGATTTTTTCGGCTTCTTTCACTACTTTAGTAGAAGATTCTAAATTAGAACCTTCAGGACCTTTAAGAGAAACTTGTAAGAATCCATCATCTTCGTGGGGTACGAAAATTTTTTGAGTAAATTTAAAACTAATAATCAGCACTATAAATGATGATGCAATAATGATGACAAATTTCTTTTGATTGTCAAAAGTTAGCTTTAGATAGTAAATATATTTATTTTGAATAAATTGTAGAATGTCGTTAAACTTTACTAAGAATTTCGGTAAGTCCGTATTATGTCTTGTAACCATACGACTTGACATCATAGGAGTTAAAGTTAAAGCAACAAATCCTGAGAACAAAACACAAAATGCTAAAGTCCAAGCAAATTCAATAAATAATTTCCCGATAAAACCCTCTATAAAACCCACGGGTAAAAATACGGCAGCAAGCGTAATAGTCATAGCAATGATTGCAAAGCCGATTTCTTTAGAAGCAAGCATAGCCGCTTCCATGGGTTTATGCCCCATTTCATTATATCTAAAAATGTTTTCAAGCATAACTATCGCATCATCGACCACTAAACCTATAGCAAGTATCATAGCAAGGAGCGTAAATATATTAATAGAAAATCCAAAAGCATACATTACGCTAAAAGTACCGATCAACGATACCGGAATCGTTACAAACGGAATTAAGGTAATTTTAGCAGAAGCAAGAAATAAATAAGTGACTAAAACTACTAATATTAAAGCTTCAAAAATTGTTTGAAATACTGCATAAATTGATGCTTTTACAGGTGTTGCTGCATCATATGCGATACCCATGCTTATTCCTTTGGGCATGGATTCTTTAATTCTTTCTAGTGCTTTAGTTACTTCATGTGATAAATCTATGACGTTAGCTTTTGATTCTTTTATAAGACCAAGGGCAATGGAGCTTTTGCCGTTATATCTAAAAATTATGTCCTCATCGGGAGAAGTTAAAGATATTTTTGCTATATCTCGTAATTTTATGATACCTCCGTTTTGTACTTTTAGAATAATATTACCGAATTCTTCCGGTGTAGATAAAGAACCTGCAAGAGTTACTATAAAATTATTGCTTTTTGTTTTAATCGTACCTGCGGGATAATCTTTGTTTTGCTCTTTTATTGCGGATTCAATCTCCAATAAAGAAATTTTATGTTGATATAATTTTTTAGAATCGGGTTCTATTCTCATTATATATTCCCGACCGCCGTAAATTTGTGACTGTCCTACGCTTTCAAGTTTATCTAACGGTGTTTGTAGATTATCTTCGACGATCTTTGTTAATTCTAAATCGCTATATTGATCACTTTCAATGCTTATGAAGAGGCTTGGGAAACTATCGGCATCAAGTTTTGTAACTGACGGGGTTTTCATATCTTGCGGGAACATATAAGTGATATCCGATATTTTGGCGCGGACATCGTTTAGTGCTACTTCAATATCGGTAGATAATAGAAACGATAAAGTAATACTACTTTCGCCGGTAGAACTTTGAGAAGTTATATAATCTAAATTTTTAACCGTCTTTAAAGCTTTTTCTATACGTGTCGTTATTTCTTGCTCCATATATAAGGCATCGGCACCTGCATAATGAGCTTCGACATTTATAATAGGAACTGAAATATCCGGAGTACCTCTAATTTGTAGTTTGGTAAAAAAAATTGCTCCAAGAGCTACGATAACCAAATTCAAAACTGTAGCAAAGACAGGGCGTTTAATACAAATTTTAGACAATAACATTGGATTAAAAATTTTATTCTAAATTAATGTGCATAGTGAATTATTACATAATCTGCTAGTCGGTTAGAAATATTCTATATAAAAGATGAAAGACAGTTTCCACTTTTTATGTAAATTAAGTATATATTGTTTTTTATTAAAAATAATTTTTTATAGAGTAGAAAATTAATTTTTGTAATTTACTACTGATAATAAATTAGGGTTTTAACGATAAATTTTCACTTTAATTACTTGATTAAGACAGTTTTAACAGTATAACTGATGTAAAATGGCTACATTTTTCTATAAATTAATATAATAACGTATATATTTTAAATTTTGTAAATAACTGGCATTTGCAGTATGTGGGTAGTTTGTTATAATTAACTCACATAAAAAATATATTGATGTATATTATTGCCAGTTGTATATATTGTTTTATAAAAAAACATCAATACATATTAACCTATCAAAGGAGAATTGATTTTATTATGAGTACACATAACACAAAAGAACCAAAAAAAATGAATAAAACCGAGTTTATAGCATTTATGACCGACCATGGTCATAATCATAAACATGCTTCACATAAAACATTAACAAAAGCTGAAGCCGAGAAAGCACTGAATTTAGTTCTTGATAGTGTGATTAGTGCTATAAAGAGCCACCATAATATTAATATAACAGGTTTCGGTTCATTTGAAATACATCATAGAAAAGCACGTGAGGGTCGTAACCCAAAAACCGGAGCAAAAATGAAAATAGATGCTTACAATCAACCTACTTTTAGAGCCGGCAGAAAAATGAAAGAAGCTTGTAATTAAAGGAAGTAACGTATTTACAGTACTAATAATTTCCGAACCCCGTTACACGCTTGCGGGGTGACACTAGAAAAACCAGCTCATGCAATAATGCTCTGCAAAAGCCGGAATGATATAGAATACTTCTTAAGTACAATTCATAATGATATTACAACCATTGATAATTGAACGCCTAGAGTTTAACTTAAAACATAATAAGCTATACAATAGTTGGCTTATCGAAGCCGAAAATATAGAGCAAGCTTTAAAAGATTTAGAAGAGTTTATATATATTAAGCTTTTTAAGAATAGCATTCCTCTTGACAACAATCCTGATTATCATTTCATCGCTAGGGAAACTTCAGCTACATCTAATGCTAAAAATATTTCTATTGAACAAATAAGAAAATTACAAGACTTCTTAAGTAAAACTTCTGCAATTTCAGGTTATAAAGTTGCAATAATTTATTCGGCAGAGCTTATGAATTTGAATGCAGCGAATTCATGCTTAAAAATTCTTGAAGATGCACCAAAGAATAGTTACATTTTTTTAATTACTTCAAGAGCTGCAAGTATTATTTCTACAATTAGATCAAGATGTTTTAAAATTAATGTTAGATCATCTATCCATCATACTAAAAACGAATTATATTCCGAGTTTATTCAGTCGATAGCAGATAACAAAACGTTAGATTTTATTCATCGCTTTACTACTAAAGACCGAGAATTATGGCTAGATTTTATTGATAATTTATTATTATTAATGAATAGAATCCTTAAAAAATCTGCCAACGTTAATATTGAACTTCTAGATTTGGAAAATAAGATTTTTAATAAACTATCAAATAGACACCCTTCATATTTACTGCAAAAATTTACCGACATAAAAAAGTTAATATATAATACCATTGATTATGATTTGGACTTAAAAACAAGTTATATATTAGTGGTGAATGAGTTTTCTAGTAATTAATACGATATCACTACGTTCCTTTCTATGTTATCCATAAAACAACAAAATATATTGAGATACTCCTTTTTTTTAATAGTTAATAGATATTCAAGATAGAAAGCGGCTTTCCTCTAGAATATAAATTTAATTTATGTTTTATTTTGACTATTGTTCATTTACTCGTAGTATATATTAGGTTTTAGGAACTTTATAAATTAAATTATTTGCATGTTTAAAACTTTAACACAAAATTTAACGAAGATTTTTGATAAGCTAGTTAGCTCAGGCATTTTGACGGAAGCCCAAATAGATGCTGCTATGCGGGATATAAGAGTGGCTCTTTTAGAGTCAGATGTTGCATTACCGGTGATAAAAGATTTTATAGCGGAAGTTAAACAGAAAGCTTTAGGGCAGGAGGTTATTAAGTCTGTTTCACCTGGACAGATGATAATTAAAATTATCCATGAAGAGATGATCAATCTCTTAGCTTCAAGTAAAAGTGAGACAAAGCTAAATTTAAATTCAAAGCCGCCCGTAAATGTCCTAATGGTAGGGCTGCAAGGGAGTGGTAAAACTACGGCGAGTAGTAAGCTTGCTTTACGGCTTAGAAATCAAAATAAGAAAGTTTTACTTGTTTCTTTGGATACGTATAGACCGGCCGCACAAGAGCAACTCGCTATACTTGCAAACTCAGTACAGATTAATTCATTACCTATTGTGCAAGGTGAGAAACCCCTCGATATTGTCAAAAGAGCTATTGCCGAGGCTAAAATTTCTGCTTATGATGTCGTAATTTATGATACGGCAGGTCGTACACAAATTGATAAAGCGATGATGGAGGAAGCGCTTGCAATAAAAAAGATAGTGGAGCCTACAGAAACTTTGTTAGTAATCGACAGTATGACAGGGCAGGATGCAGTAGTTACGGCAAGTAGTTTTAATGAAAAGTTAGCAATTTCAGGATTAATTTTATCTAGAATTGATGGCGATTCCAAGGGTGGTGCAGCACTCAGTGTAAAATATATTACTAAAAAGCCGATTAAATTTTTAAGTAGCGGTGAAAACCTAATTGATTTAGAAGAATTCGATGCTGAACGCTTAGCTTCTCGAATACTGGATATGGGTGATATTATCTCTTTTGTTGAAAAAGCAGCTAGTATTGTTGATAGAGAAGAAGCCGAAAAAACGGCAGCTAAATTAAAAAAGGGTAAGTTTGATTTAAATGATTATCTTCAGCAAATGAGAAGTATAAAAAAAATGGGAGGTTTTGGAAGTATACTTAGTATGTTACCGGGTAGTGGTAAAATTATGGATCAAATAGATCAATCAAAATTAAATAGTAAAATAATTGAACATCAAGAAGCAATTATTTTATCTATGACGCCAAAAGAACGTAAAAATCCCGATATAATTAATGCTTCTCGTAGGAAACGTATAGCTGTTGGAGCAGGCACTACGGTACAAAAGGTAAATATTTTGCTAAAGCAATATAAACAAATAAGCGAGATAATGAAAAAAGCCAGTAAAATGAATCCTAAAAATCTATTACGTAGCGGAATTGGAAAATTGTTTTCTTGAATTTATATTATATCTACATTATGTCATTCCTGCGAAGCGGAAATTCAGTCAAGCATATAAAAACAAGTGTTTGTATGGTTATTTTATCAAGTATGTAACTTCTGTAGCAATATTGAGGTTATTTTTCTGGATTCCCGCCTATGCGGGCATGACATCGAGTAGGTTTTCCGATCCATGCAACAATGCCGACTTGATTGCGGGATCCAGTTAAAAATACTAAAATTATATGGATCCTGTGGTCAAGCCACGGGGTGACCTTTTCCTTAAGTTGACACCCATGCGTCTTCGCAGGAATGACATCGACGGTTTTTTTTAAACTATCCAGTAGTATAATAAGTAACACATATTGACCTAGTATTAAATTTAATTAATTTTTAATTTCAAAGCATTTGCAAAAAATGTATAAATATTGATCAAATAATTGGCACTATCTTTTAAATCACTCCCACTACCATGCCCACTATCTACACTTCCTAGAAAGTAAGTTTTAGTATTTGGGTTTTTCTCAAGCACATACTCAAAAATTCTTCCATGTCATGGGTGTACACGCTGCTCTAATACTGAAATCTGTAATTAACACAGCTTGGTATTTTTGCGTTAAAGATAAATTCTCTAGCGGTGCATATTTTTTGATATGTACTAAATCTTCTACTTTGGATCACTATATTCTCTGTACCCCATGAATGTTCTGCTCCAAATTCTTTATATCGTATCGTATCAAGTATCGGCACTTCACATGCTATAGCTCCAAATAAATCAGGACGCTGTGTCATTGCAACACTTACTAGCAATCCGCCGTTATTTCCTCCTTTAATTCCTAAATACTCAGGACTAGTAATATTTTGCTTTATTAAATCCTCTGCTACTGCAATAAAATCATTCAAGCCGGTTTGACGTTTTATGCCTTGAGTCGTCTTATGCCACTCAGGACCAAACTCGCCGCCACCTCTAATATTAGCAAGAACACTAACCCCGCCATGTTTAACCCATACTTCATTTTCCATGCGAGAGAAATATGGAGAGTTGATTACTTGAAAACCGCTGCATGCTTCAAGTAATGTTGGATTCTTACAATCTTTGTACCTTTTTTATAGACAATAAAATATGGTATTTTAACTCCATCCGAGCTTGTAGCTTCCTTTTGATCTACAACATAATTTTTGCTATCAAACGGATATAAAGGCTTTCTAATAACTTTTAATTCATGAGTTTTATCCCATAAATAGATAGTGGGAGGAACTATAGAATTTTCTATAGTAATTAATGCATCTTCTTCCTCATCATCAGACAACATACCAAAAATTGTATTTTCATAAGACAGTAAAGTTACCGGTTTTGTCCATTCATGATTTTCTAATGTAAATGTTACTACTTTTGAAAATAACATTCTCATAGCTAGTTAAAAATACCGTATCTTTAGTCATTCCTACGAGATACAATACTTCCCTCTCTGTTGGGGTAAATAATATTTTTAAGCTAGCTTTATCGCTCTCTTCTTTTAGAAGATCAGCGTAGTGTATGGCAACAAGTGAACCTGCTCTATATTACTATCTTTAAATTGCCAATCGGAATGCAGTAGCCAAAATACATATGCTTTAAAAGAACCTTCAGGTATTGCATCTGATGGCATATTTATTTTTTGTAATTTTAAGCTCTCATCTTTAGTATCTAAAATATAATTATCGTAATTATAAAAAGCCTTATTTGCAGATATAAATATTAAAGATGAAGAAATATTATTGGTAAAAGCTTACTGGCTGATACACGTATATAATTCTTTGGTATTTCAAATAGTTTTTTGGCTTTCTCTATAGGTTCTCCTCGCTTCCATATGTAGAGCAAGCTAGGATATAAAGAGTCAGTCACTTCCTCTTGATGCAAAACTGGATAAATATAATAGTATCTTGATCAACCCAAGTATGGACAGTAAATTTACCTTCTAGTAATTTCCTGCTACTTGTTTTTGGTTCAAAACCATTGTTTACAAAATCTTTTTCTCTAAATCCCATGCTCTAAAAAACATCTCATCCTTACCGCCAAATGACATGGTAATTAAGAAACGATTAGGATTTTGAAAACAATCACTCCCACCTCTATACATTACTTTTTTACCGAGTTTTTTGGATAATTTATCAAAATCGATTAGAACTTCCCACTTTGGTTTATCTTTCGAGTAATTCTCAACCAATGTCCTACGCCATAACCCTTGCGGGTTTTTATAATCCATCCAAAAATTATACACGTAACCTTTACGTATAGCACCAAAAGGAGTGTTTCTTTGATCATAGCAAACAGATTCTAGTTCTTTCTTAACTACCTTATAAGTAGGCATAGATTGGCAAGCCTTTGCTGTTTTATCAGTACGCTCTTTTGCCCATTTTAGAGCTTCAGTTTCTTCTAGAAATTTAGTGTTTTTTGGGTTATATATTTGTTCATTATTACTTCCCATAGCTTGAACACAAAAAATTATAAAATAGTGGGTAATTTTTTTTATTATTTTAATAATATCTATTAAATTAAAAGCTTTATTTAAAGTTTTCTTTGAATTAGAATAGTATTTTATCATACACCTTGAATAACATCAAAGAAAATGCTAGGTTTTGTGGACATTGCTAAAAAGATTTAATTTTGGTTATTTTTTGCTACAAATTATAACCAAAATTAAATCTTTTTAGCAATGTCCACAAAACCTAAGTTAACACTAGCAAAAATACAAAATATGAGAGTTATGGCTAATGATTTAAGTATTTATATTCATTGGCCTTTTTGTTTGTCCAAATGTCCGTATTGTGATTTTAATTCTCATGTAGCAAGTACTATAGATCATAATCAGTGGCTTAAATCTTATGAAACTGAAATCGAATATTTTAAGGATATTATTCAAAATAAATATATAAAATCTATTTTTTTTGGGGGCGGTACTCCCTCTTTAATGAATCCTGTAATAGTTGAAGGAATAATAAATAAAATCAGTAATCTAGCAATTATTGATAATCAAACCGAGATAACTCTAGAAACTAATCCCACATCATTTGAAACTGAAAAATTTAAAGCATTCAAAGCCGCCGGAATTAATCGTATTTCAATAGGAGTGCAATCCTTAAAAGAGGACGATTTAAAAAAATTAGGTAGAACTCATGATTGTATGCAGGCCATTAAAACAATTGAGGCGGCAAATATGATTTTTCTACGAGTGTCATTTGATTTAATATATGCACGTAGCGGTCAGACATTAAAAGACTGGCAAGAAGAATTAAAACAAGCTATGCAGCTCGCTACCTCACATATTTCTCTTTATCAATTGACTATCGAAAAAGGTACGCCGTGTTATAAATTATTTAAGGAGGGTAATCTGATTTTGCCGCATTCAGATGCGGCAGCTGAAATGTATGAATGGACTAATCATTATCTAGAATCTAAAAAGTATTTTAGATATGAAATATCCAATTATGCTATGATAGGGTATGAATGTTTGCATAATTTAACTTATTGGAATTATAATAGCTATTTAGGTATAGGCCCCGGAGCTCATAGTAGAATCATTGAATCTTCAAGTTCGGTATCGGCAATTATGATGTGGCATAAACCTGAAAAATGGTTAGATGCGGTTAAAACAAAAAATGTTGGTATTCAAACTAATACTAAGTTAACACATCAAGAGATTATTGAAGAAATGCTAATGATGGGTTTACGCCTTAGCAAAGGTATAAATATTTCTACATTAGAGCAGAAATTAAACACGAAATTAGAGAATATTTTAGATATGAATAATCTTAAGCATTATCAAGCGTTAGACTTAATTAGACTAGATGAAAATATCTATCTTACCGACAAAGGTTTAATGCTGTATAGCTACATAGTACCTAGATTGATTATATGAAAATTATTCAAGTAATTTTAAAGTTTATAATTATTTTTATTATTGCTTCTATTCATGTGATGGAATGTAAACTTGAGTTTAAAAAAGATATATGTGAATGGTGTTGAGTATGATTAAAAAGTCGAAAATCCAATTACACCGATAGCAAATGCTATTAAAGCAGATAATATTGATGAAGTAAAAAAATATTAGATTAGGGATATGGAGTAAATCAACCATACTTGGGCTGGACTCCTTTAGATTATGCTATATCGAATAATAATATAAAAATTGCCGATTTTTTATTAAAGTGTGGTGCACTTATGAATTTAATCCATATAAATATAGGATTTATGAAGCCGGAAATTGCCAAACTTTTAATTAATCAGGGAATAAGTCCTAATTTAAGATATGAAGACGGTATTACCGGAATGATGCTACTAGCCGCAGAAAGAAATAATATTGATTTAATAAAACTTTTGCTTAAGTTAGGTGTTAATCCTAATGTTCAAAATTCTAAAACCGGAATGACTTCCCTTACATCATCATATCTTAATGTTGAACCTACTCGTATTTTATTAGAATATGGAGCGGATCAAAAAATTAAAGATTGCAAAGGGAAAAGAGCTTGAGATTAGATAGCGGTGGATGCTAATAGAACTTTACATGTTTCTGACGTAGAATACTATACTGCTTTATTTGTTGCTCCATTTAAAACTAAACTGAAAATTATAAAAGAAAGAAATAGCATAAAGACTCAAAACAAAGAAAAGCAATAAAAAAGCTTCTCAATTCTCACCGTTAAATTTTTGTAGCGTTTCTATTTATACTTCACAAGTTAGAATAAAAACCTATCTTAATTTTCTGCCTTATGTTCTATCTCTGTCATTGCAAGAAAATTGCATAGCAATTGACGAAGTAAGGAAGAGAAAAAATTCTGATTTACAGAATTTTTTTTATTATTTTTTGGGGAGTGCCATGCAGTCTACGACTGCGATGTTGTTAGCCCGATTAAGATATCTTGGTAGCTCAATTGATTTAATATATCTTTAAGGCTAATATATACTATAGGTAGATTCTCATGTCCTTTATGTACAATCCCCCAAATTAAGTAGTCAACTATAGGAGATAAGTTATCACTCTTCTTGGTCATTTGGACGGTATGCAGCATTTACATGCCAATCTCAATCATTATACGGTGTTGAGAGCTATGTTCATTATGCGAATTACGTCTTGGTGCTACTGCTCTAATAATATTCTTATCTTCTTTATATAATATAGGCAAACTACCAATTATCCCTATTACTCCATACATATGACAAATTAATTCTTCTATTCCGCTAATCTGTACCTCACCCGTCATAGGGAGTCATTATATTATAATTTTTTTGATCGATATTTTTTATATGTATAATTTCTGCATTATTATTTACGGCATCTTTAATTTCTTTTGTATAATTTACATATTTTGTATCTACTAAATATAAATCTTTGTTTTCTTTCAACCAGCTAGTTAATCTAACGATTTTATTGTTTAAATTTTCTAATGTTGCTATACAAGTTTTTTCATCTGAAATTTTCCTCCAAACATCATAGCACGCATTATTATAGTCAATATTAGTATCTTCAATGATGAAATAATCCCCTTCTTCAAAAATATTCTAAAATACCTATAGTATTGATATGAGTATCTTCTATTCAAAGTATAGGATGTACTATTTCAGATATTTTTTCTTTTGGGAATATTGCCTCTACTTTATTAGAATCACCTTGTAAAAATTCTATGCTATTATCTTCTTTTTGATAACTATATTTTAATTTCGCTTTTCCTTGGATTCCCGCTTTCGCGGGAATGACATAAAACGCATTTTTCAATTCAGACAACAATGCTTATAGTTGCTCGCAATGACAATGTCTGGTCTTAGTTAGCAATATCATTAAGATAAATATACTTCCTTATCTAAAGTATCTTCGCTGTTATCTATAATCATAGTAATTGTTGCATCGCCGGTAATATTGATAGTAGTACGTAGCATATCAAGTATTCGGTCAATACCAGCAATAATTGCTACTCCCTCTATAGGTAAGTGAACCGAAGAAAGAACCATAGGAAGCATTATCAAAGAGGCACCGGGAATACCGGCACCACCGATAGATCCAAGTGTTGAGGTGAGAATAATGACTAAATAGTCGTGAGGAGCAAGCGTTACTCCCATCATCTGAGCAAAAAATATGGTGGTAAGAGATAAATTTATAGCAAAGCCGTCCATATTAATTGACGCACCTATCGGAAGTACGAACGAAGTACTAGACTCTGAAATGCCAAGCTTTGCACGACAAACTTGCATAGTAGTTGCAAGAGTTGCCTTACTGCTTGAAGTAGAAAAAGCAAGTATCTGATACTCAAAACTTTTCTTATAAAAAGGTATAGGTGAAACACGACAGAATACACATATAAGTAAGCCAAAAACTAGATATTGGAATGTCATCGCCACAACTACCGCTACAACAAGTTTTGATAAACTAATCATTACCTCAACTCCCTGCATGCCTACAATCCAGCCTGTTAAAGCGAAAGCACCGTAAGGGGATAATTGAATAACAAACGATATCATTTTTAATATTAATTTTGACATTACATGCATTAAATCAGTAATAGGTTCACCGATAGATTTCATTTTGTTTAAGGTAATTCCAACAAAAATAGCAAAAAATACAACTTGTAAGACATCACCGTTTGCAAAAGCCCCAACAGCATTATCAGGGACGATATTTACAAAAAAATCAATTATATTAAATGAAGTTCTGTTTGTCGTTCCTGAAGAGGTGAAATCTATATGTACGCCTACTCCTGGCTTTAATACTAAGGCAACAGTGAGTCCAAAAACCGTGGCAAAAAAAGTAGTACCTAAAAAAGCGGCTACCGCTTTCATGCCCACTCTACCAAGGGCAGAATTATCATTTATACTAGTGATACCGGAAACCAAACTGAAGAAAATTAAAGGAGTAATGATCATTTTTATCAAACGTAAGAAAATATCACCGATAGGTTTAATATAATTAACATATTGTGGTAAGTATATACCAAATATAATACCTAAGATTAACCCTAAGGTAACTTTTTGCCATAATTTCATAATTTACTTACTTAATTTTTAAATTTACTCAACTATAAGTTTATTTATTATTTTGATTAATCCACTTTAAGTACTTTTGAAAGCCATAGTCAATATTTATTTTTATTATTTGTGGTAATTCATAATTATGAATTTCAAGGAGTTTATTTTCAATTTCATTATAATTAGAAGATTTTGTTTTAATTACAAGTCTATATTCAGTTTCTAAAGTTACTCTACCATTCCATCTAAAGTAACTTTTGACATCGTCAATTTGAATGCAGGCAGTAAGATTTAATTCTAACAAAACAGATGCTATTTTCTCGGCAATTTGGAAATCATTAGTAGTAGTTAAAATTAAACAGCAATCTTGCATGCCTAAACCTCAACAAAACAATTCGGTGTTTCATATAGTTTGAGGCTAGTTACGAAGCAGTTTTGACTTACGAAAAGTTTAGGAAAAATTTCATTCTTTAAATGCATCGCTATATTTTCTGCAGTCGGGTTATTTTGCATGTAATATATTTTTTGACCGGTACAATTTTCTATTTGCTGCCCCATTTCCTTATCGTCTTGATGTAGGATTAAGCTATGATCAAAATTTTCATCAATCCATTTTTTAGCTAAATCCTTAATTAAACCAAAATCGATTACCATACCAAGTTTATCGGTTTTGTTTGCGGCTATAGCGATTTCAAGAACATAGCGATGACCATGCAGGAATTGACATTTATTTTGATGTTCTATAATTCTATGTCCTGCATCGAACTCAATACGACGAGTACATTTTATCATTATTATATACTTCCTTTCTTTGAATGATTTTTCTTTTTTTTCAAAGAGTAAAAACGGGACCACGTCATTGTGAGGAAAATTACGAAGTAATTGACAAAGCAATCTCAGGAGTTTGTTATGATTTCATGAGATTGCCACGCAGCCTACAGCTGCTCGCAATGACAATTTTTTACAAATTTAACAATAACTTTTCAGGATTCTCAATAAGCTGCTTAATTTTTACCAAGAACGATACTCCTTCTTTCCCGTCAATTATACGATGATCGTAAGATAAAGCTATATACATCATCGGACGTATTTCAATTTTACCGTCTATAACTACAGCTCTTTCCTCGGTTTTATGTAAGCCTAGAATACCTGATTGAGGAGGATTAATAATTGGTGTAGATAATAATGAGCCATATACGCCTCCATTAGAAATCGAGAATGTCCCACCTGACAAATCAGCCATAGAAAGCTTACCCTCACGAGCTTGTTTAGCCAAAATTCCTATAGTTTTCTCCACTGCGGCAAATCCCATTTTATCGGCATCCCTAACAACCGGTACAACAAGCCCTTGCTCTGTTCCGACAGCTACACCTATATCATAGTAATTTTTATATACTAAATCATCGCCATCTATTTCAGCATTTACCGACGGAATAAGCTTTAAAGCTTCAATTGTTGCTTTAACAAAGAAAGACATAAACCCAAGTTTCACAGCGTGCTTTTTCTCAAACTCTTCTTTATATTGATTACGCAAAGCAATTACTTTTGACATATCGATTTCATTAAAAGTAGTCAAAATAGCTGCTGTATTTTGTGAATCTTTTAAACGCTGTGCAATAGTTTTACGCAAGCGTGACATACGAACACGCTGCACTCTTTCTTCATTAGATTTACTGATTGCAGGAGCAGAAGTAGTCGTAGTGTTTATTGTTGCAAGCACGTCACCTTTGGTAATTCTACCGTCTCTACCTGTTCCTTTTATATTATTGGGGTCAAGCTTATTTTCGGTAACTAATTTTTGTACAGAAGGAGCAAGAGTATTATTAGCCACGGCAGGTTTTTCTGAAGTATGTTGTGTTACTGCTTGAGCTTTAGCAGATGCATTATTAGTACCGGTAGTATTTGCAGATGCTCCTTCATTTATTTCACCTATTTCTTCGCCAACTGTTACATTTGCACCGTCAGTTTTCGATATTTTACCTATAGTACCATTGCAAGGAGCATGAACTTCTAAAGTCACTTTTTCGGTTTCGATTTCTAACAGTAATTCATCAGTTTTAACCGAATCGCCTTCTTTCTTATACCATTTGGCAATAGTTGCTTCCGTTATGGACTCCCCAAGCGACGGTACTATAATTTTAACTCTCATAATTTATTTTACTCCTATATTTGTATAGCATCGCCCTGTATAGTTTTATCGTCATTGCGAGAAGACGCTATAAGCGTCGACGAAGCAATCTCAGGCAAATTCCTGAGATTGCCACGCTTCTTTTAGTCGCTCGCAATGATGATTATTAGGCAATACCCTAAGAATCATATTCCCAATGCTGTCATTAATAGCTTCTTTTGCTGTTTATTATGTGCTTGCAGCGAGCCTACTGCTGGAGAGGCTGATTCCTCTCTACCTACATATTTGAATTCATTTTTAATTCCTGCTTCTTTTAAAGCATCCTTTAAGTGAGCAACTATATAACACCAAGTTCCCATATTCTTTGGTTCTTCCTGACACCAAATAAATTCCTGCGTCCTATTATATTTTTTTAATAGTGATGCTACAAGTTTTTTTTCAAAAGGGTATAATTGCTCAAGCCTAATAATCGCTATATTACTGTTATTGCCACGCATTTCAAATAGATCGTAATATACCTTACCGCTGCATAAAATTACTTTAGTAATATTGTTTGTATCTACTTTAGTTACTTCATCTAAAACTGGTAAGAAAGTAGTATTTTCACCTAGTTCGTCAAGTTTAGATACGGCATATTTATGACGTAATAATGATTTCGGCGACATTACGATTAACGGTTTACGGGTATCATCAAGTATTTGGCGACGTAGCAGATGGAAAATCGAAGCAGGGGTAGTAGGGTATGTAACATACATATTATTCTCAGCCGCCAGTTGTAAGAATCTCTCAAGTCTTGCCGAACTATGCTCCGGTCCTTGTCCCTCAAATGCATGAGGTAACAAAACCACAAGCCCGCTCATACGAAGCCATTTAGTTTCGCTGCTTGAAATAAACTGGTCAAAAATAATCTGAGCTCCATTAGCAAAATCACCGAATTGTGCTTCCCATAAAACTAAATTTTTTGGGTTTGCGAGTGAATAACCATACTCAAAACCAAGCACCGCATATTCAGATAAATTACTATCGGCTACCTCGTATTTTGCTTGTTCTTTAGATAAATTATTTAGAGGTATATAGGTAGTACCATCAATTTGGTTGTGCAATACTGAATGACGATGCGAGAAAGTACCGCGTCCCGAATCTTGTCCGGTTAGCCTTATATTTGTGCCTGAAGCAAGTAAGCTTGCAAAAGCTAGCTGCTCTGCCGTCGCCCAATCAATAGGTTGATCAGCTGTTAGAGTGGCTTTTCGAGCTTCAAATAGTTTTACAAGTTTTGGATTAACGGCAAAATCTTTCGGTATTTCGCATAGTTTAGTGCCTAAATCGTGTAATGTTTTTTTACTGATACCCGTTATTGTAGCTTGTGTACGAGTACGAGAAATACCTTGCCATAATCCGCCTAAGAAATGTGCTTCTTGCTTATAACTTTTTGCCTGCTCATATTCCTTATCTAGTTTTGCTTTAAATTCTTCTTTTAACTTAGCAAAATAATTATTGTCGATTACACCGCTTTTTACTAACTCATTTGCGTAAATATTTCCAGGGGTCAGTTTGTTTTTAATAATGTTATACATCTTGCCTTGAGTATACATCGGCTCATCGCCCTCATTATGCCCATATTTACGGTAACAAATAATTTCTACTACAACATCCTTACCAAATTTCTGCCTGTATTCTACCGCAATATTGGTGGCTTTTAACACTGCTTCTATATCGTCACCGTTAACGTGTAAAATCGGGGCAGCTATGATTTTAGCAAACTTCGTAGAATATCTACTAGCTCTAGTATCTGCAGCGTTAGCCGTAAAACCTAACTGATTATTAATGACGAAATGCAATATCCCGCCGATATCATAAGCAGCTAAAGGTGACATTGATAGACTCTCGGCAACCACGCCCTGACCGCAAAAAGCAGCATCGCCATGCACTAAAATAGCTTTGACTTTGCTGCGTTTAGTATCTCCAAGAATATCTTGCTTTGCTCTTACTTTTCCTGCAACTATAGGATTTACCGCTTCTAAATGTGAAGGGTTATCGGCTAGCGACAAGTGTATTTTCTTATCCTCTAGAGTTCTATCGGACGAATAGCCTAAATGGTATTTTACATCGCCTGAAACATTTAGCTCATCAGGAAATACGCTGCCGCTTATGAAGCCAGCAATAACGGCTTTATATGGCTTACCTACTACTTTAGTTAGAGTGTTTAATCTCCCTCGATGTGCCATACCGATAATGATTTCTGAGACGCCCTGATGCATGGAGAAATCTATAGCTTTACTCATAGCAACTATAGAAGCATCACCACCCTCAATGGAAAAACGCTTAGCTCCGGGAAATTTTGTATGTAAATACTGCTCAAACCCTTCTACTTCTACTAAATCGTTTAAAATAGTTTTTTTGTCTTCAGAAGAAAAGGTAACTTCGCTTTCTAGCTTATTATATAACCAGTTTTTTCCTGCTACATTTTCTATTTGCTCAAACTCTACACCTATAGAACCTGTATAAACTTTATCGAACTTGGTCACTAATTCAGATAATTTACAGTTCCAAGTACCGACAAATTCATCCGTAATGTTGATATTTGCTTCTAGCTGACTGCTATCAAGACCAAAAGTTTCTATATTAAGCTTTAAATCATTTTTTGTTTTACGTATCTCAAGACCAAGCGGATCAAGATTTGCTAAATAGTGAGCATGCTTGCGATAAGCATTGATCATTTCCTTAGCTTTTAAACTATTTAAGTCTTCAGAAGATAAATTATTATTTAACGATTCTTTTTTTATTTCATCAGGGATAATTATTTTTGCCGTACTTTTATTGAGTAAAGTATTATTATCCTTAATGCCGGCAAAAAATTCTTGCCAAGTTTGATCAACCGAGGCAGGGTTGGCTAGATATTGCTTATATAGCTCTTCAACAAAAACAGCATTCCCGCCAAATAAATAATCTGTTGTTTTAAAGTCTTCTTCCATATTATTATTTGTATTGTTTAGTTGTTGTCATAAGCCGTCATTGCAAGCGACTGCAAGGAGCGTGGCAATTTCAGCAATTCTTCCGAGATTGCTGCGTCAATTACTGCGTAATTTCCTCGTAACGATTTTATTACTATAAATACTTCCCTTCTAAATATCTTATATACACCTCAGGGCTGATTTTTTCCTCACCACTAGCACTTTTTAATAAATCGGCTGAATTTTTTAACGAACCGAGATTTCTAAAATTCTTATTTAGATAATTATTTAGATTACTAAAATCACCCTTTAATATATCATCTTTTATATTTGAATGCATCTCGTTTACTTTTTTCATCACCATTGATGCGATAATTGCACCGTTTGTATAGGCGGGAAAGTAACCGAAATTTCCGTGTGACCAATGAATATCTTGAAGACAGCCGTTACTAAAACTTACCGGTTTAACACCTAAATATTCCTGCATCTTACTATCCCAACAGTTTGGTAATTCATCGAGATTCAAGTCGCCATTGATAAGCATTTCCTCTATCTCAAAACGTAATATTACGTGCATCGGATAAGTTACTTCATCTGCATCTACTCTTATAAAATCAGGCGTCACTCTTGTAATTTTTCTATATAAACTTGCTGCTGAATATTCTTCGCTTTTAACAGCAAATTCGTCTCTAAGTAGTTTAGCTAAAAATTCGGTAAATTCTCTTGATCTACCTACTTGCATTTCCATAAATAAAGATTGGCTTTCATGGAATGCCATACCTTTAGCAAGCCCGACAGGCTGCCCTTTATACATTTCCGGTAGATTCTGCTCATATAAAGCATGTCCTGTTTCGTGAATAATTCCCATTAAACCGCTTATGAAATTATCTTTATCATACCTAGTAGTTAAACGTATATCGTTTGGAGTTCCACCGCAAAAAGGATGCGTCGATTCGTCTAATCGTCCTTTTGTTAGATCAAACTGCATAATTCCTATAATGCGTTTTCCGATACGCTTTTGCATTGCAGGAGCTAGTTTGCTGTGTTTTACTAGTTCTTTCTCGGTTTTCTGTTTGTCTAAAACTTTATTTATGAGCTGCGGGAGTTCTTTTTTAAGTACTGAAAAAACTTGTTTGATCTCGCTACTTTTTCTGTTTGGATCAAACATATCTATTAATGAGTCGTATAATCCGCAATTAAAAGCATCTGCTCGTACTTTAGCAACTTCTTTCGTATAATCTAAGACTTTTTGTAAGTGTGATTTGAATAAATTATAGTCGTTATGTTTTCTTGCTTCTCGCCAAACAAGTGCGGCTTTAGTAGTAGCTGCTACCAATTTCTTTTGTAGCTGTTCGTCAATACAATTTGCATCTGTTACTTTTCTCTCAATCTCTCTAATATTACCATTCTGCCATTCATCAAGGTTCTTTGATTCTTCTTTTGCCTTGCTAAGTAGCTCGTTTAGAATAGGAGATTTGAGCATAGAATGCACTAGCGACGTTAAAGTTACTATTTCGTTTGTCCTACTCTCACCTGAACCCATAGGCATATTTACGTCAACATCCCAGTATAATATGCTCAAGATATTATTAAAATGTGAGATGGTTGCAAATTCGTTTTCTAATTTTGTGTAGTTGTTGTTCATATGTTCCCTATTATGTCATTCCTGCGAAAGCGAGAATCCAGTAAAACCTATTACCGCCAGTGCCTATTACAAATGCAACAACTCCTTTGCTGCTTTTAAACTTGCTTTGGTGATTGTTTTACCTGAAATCATGCGGGCGAGTTCTTCCTGTCTTTCAGCTAAATTTAAAGCTTTTACCATTACTTTCGTTTCTTTCTCTAGCTGTGTTTTCTCGATTTTTATATGCAAATCCGCTTTACCTGCTACTTGCGGCTGGTGCGTAATAACTATTACTTGAGTAACACTACTAAGTTTTTTTAATCGCTCACCTACTTTATCTGCAACCTCTCCGCCAATCCCGACATCTATTTCATCAAATATAATAGATGGTTTTACCATTTTATCAAACAAAGAAGTTTTTAAAGCTAACATGAATCTTGATAATTCACCGCCGGAAGCGATTTTATTAATTGCTGCAGCTGCCGTTCCCGGGTTAGTAGACGCTTTAAACACAATATCGTCATTACCGTCGGCTGTTGGTGCTTTAGCATTTATCTCAATCTCAAAAATTGCTTTCGCCATTTTAAGCTGCTTTAGCTCCTGATGCAACGATTCTTCTAGATGTTTTGCAACAATAAGACGCTTTACAGATAAATTACTCGCTAGTTCATAATATTTTTTCTGCAGTAGTATTTCTTGAGCTTTCAACTCATTACTATTTGTTATTTTGTTGTTTAATATACTGAGCTGCTCTAAAGATTTATCTAAAAATACACCTAACGCATCAGCAGGAACATTATATTTACGGCTAATAGCTTTTATTAAAAATAATCTTTCTTCTGTTTCTTCAAGATTATATTCCTCATAATTGAAACTATCTAACAGATTTGATAATTCTTGGCGTGCTTCTTCTAGATTATTATAGGCTTCCTCTAAACTTGTAATGATAGCTTCAAAACGCTCATTGTTGCCTTGCCTTGCTAATAATTTCTTTGCTCTATTAATCGATGTATTTATTTCAGGGTTATTAATCTGTTCTAGAATATCTTTTATTAGCTGTAAATCCTTATCTTTATTTTGCAAATCTTTTCGTAGATTTGCTAATTGTTCTTCTTCACCTGTTTGAATGTTCAGTGTAGTTAATTCTTCCGTTGCAAAGCGCAAATAATCAATTTCTTGTTCTATAGAATTTTGCTTAAGTGTTATTTCGGCTATTTCTTTCCGAGTATTTTGCCAAGCCTGATAGCATTTGGAAAGCTCCGCTCGAAAGTCCAAAAGATTTCCATAACTATCTAAAATATCACGCTGCGTATTTGCTTCTAGAAGAGAAATATTATTATTTTGTCCATGAAGCTCGAATAAATAAGTAGCTAATTGCTGCATAAGAGCTTTAGTAACCACTTGATTATTAATGAAAAAATTTTTTCGTCCTTCGGCTTTTTGCAGACACTTTACAAACAATAACTCTTCAGGTTCAATAAAATTTTGAACCAGAAAATTTTTTATTTCTTCATTTAAAGAGAATAGTATATTAACAACAGCGTAATCTTTTCCATGCTTTATTATATTATTTGAAGTTTTATAACCTAAGCAAAATAAAATAGCATCAAGTAAAATAGATTTACCAGCTCCCGTTTCACCGGTAATAACACATAAACCTTTATTAAACTCAATTTCCAGCTCATCTATCAGAATGAAGTTTTTAACTGAGAGACTGTAGAACATATACCGCTTAATTTTGGTGGTTCTGAACTAGCATGTACGCATAACTATACCATTGACTATCAGGATAGTTGTAACCTAGCACTGAGGCATATTTTTTTGCTTCATCCGGAAGTCCAAGCATCATATAACTCTCGGCTAAACGGTAAAGAGCTTCTACCGAGTGAGAAGTAGTTTGATAATTATCAATTACCTCTTCAAATCTATTTATAGCTGCCATCGGATTCTTTTTCTTTAAGTAAAAGCGACCTACCATCATCGCTTTACCTGCTAAATGATCGTTTACTAGATCAATTTTTAAAGATGAATCAATAGCATATTTAGTATTTGGGAATTTTGCTATTATGTCTTCAAAACTATCTTTAGCTAGGAAAGTTCTAGATTGATCATGATTTACGTCTGAAATTAACATATAATATGATAATGCTTTAAGGTAATATGCATAAGCAATGTCAACATTTGCAGGGTGCAACTTAATGAACATATCAAGCACATCAACCGCTTCTTCATATTGAGCGGCGAGAAATAAAGAATAAGCCTGCATCAATTCGGCTTGCGGCGTCATTTCATTACCTGGATGCTGGTACAATACTCTTCCGAATTCTTCTGCAGCGTTCTTATATTTTTTCTTTGCCAATAAGGTAATACCTTCATTATAAAGGGTAGCGATAGGGACTACTATGTCATTACTGTTTTTTTTGTTTTTGCACCCGCCTAAAACTAACCCTATAACTAAAAGGGTACTCAATAATTTTGTTAATTTCATAAGAACTTAAATTCAGTTAATAACTAAATATACATATAGGCTTACAGAATTTCAAGGATTCAATTTAAAATCTCACAAACTTATAGATTAGACCTATTCAGAAACTCGTTTATAGGGAGGAATTTAAGGGAAACACAGCATGCAGAATCGCAGCGTACACTTGTACGTAAGGATTCGAATACCGGATCGACGTACAAATTACCCCTAGAAGAATAGGTCTATATTCTTGGACTTATTTCTCTACCCAATGTCCTTTATCATTTTTAGGGTATTTTTTTTCTACGGCCGACCATGCTACTTTATGTGCAACTGTCTCTCTAGAGTCATTTCCACGTCTTTTATCGGCATCCTTATATGGTTCAAATGCCATGAGTAAAAGCTTCGCGATAAATATCCTTAGCATGGCTCGGAAGATGATTTTTAACTGAATCAGGTAAATCGTTATTATTCTTATAAGGCATAAAAACCTCCGGTAATATTATGCAAATAATATTTTATAATATTGGAGGTTTCATTGCTATAGGAAAGGTAAATAAAATTTACGACCACAGACTTTTCATTTTATTAAAAAAGCTGCCGTCATTTTCTTTTTCATGTATGGATTCTTTTTTGAATTCTTCTAGTAATTCACGTTGTCTTTTAGATAAATTTTTAGGTACTTCGACATGAATATGCGTAAGCATATCACCCCTAATAGTTGATCTCATTTTAGACATACCTTTGCTGCGTAGCCTTAATTGATCACCGTTTTGTGTGCCTGCAGGAATTGTTAAGTTTACTTTTCCACCTTCAATTACCGGTACTTCTATCTCTCCTCCAAGAGCAGCATTCACAAAACTAATAGGTAGTTTACAATGTAGATTTGCTCCGTCTACTTTATAAATATCATGTGGTTTTATTGTTATATCAACGTATAAATCACCGCTATTACCGCCTCTAATACCTGCTTCCCCTTCTCCGGTATGTCTTATTCTAGTACCGTTTTCAACACCGGCAGGAATGTTTACCGATAAATTTCGTTGTTTATGGTAACGTCCCATGCCATGACATTTCTTGCAAGGATTTTTTATAATGTGTCCGTTACCTTGGCATTTATGACAAGCTTGTTCGATCGTAAAGAATCCTTGCTGCATTCTAGTCGCTCCAATACCGCTGCAAGCATCGCAAGTAGTTACGGTTTCACCTTTTTCAGAACCGCTACCATGACAAGTATCGCATTTTACTGCGCTAGAAAAGCTAATATTTTTTTCTATACCGTGAAATGCTTCCTCTAGGTTAATTTTCAGATTATATTTTAAATCTGAGCCTCTAACTTTAGCTGAAGTTGGGCGTGATGATCTTCTGCTGCCTCCCATAAAGTCGCTAAAGAAGTCACCGAATATGTCGTTAATGTCAGGGTGAAAACCGCCATGATTTCCTCCTCCCCCTCGTGATTGTTGATTTTGAAAAGCATCGTGTCCCAAACGGTCATAAGCAGCTCTTTTTTGCTCATCTTTTAGAACATCATAAGCGGCATTGATTTCTTTAAATTTCTTTTCAGCATCTTTAGCATCAGTAGTATCAGGGTGATATTGCTTGGCTAGCTTGAGGTAGGCTTTTTTAAGGTCAGCTTGGCTAGCTGTTTTACTAACCCCTAGTATTTGGTAATAATTTTGTGACATAAGTTAATTTATAAAATGAGATTGTAACGTCATTACGAGGAAAATTACATAGTAATTTGACAAAGCAATCTCAGGATATTTAACGAGATTGCCACATCGCTTCGCTCCTTGCAATGACGAAATTACTTCTACTTCTTCTCTACATCTTGAAAGTCGGCATCTACTATTTTTTCATCATTAGTGGCACTTTCTGCAGCAGGTTGGCTCTCGCTTTGTGCTTTATACATCGCTTCACCGATTTTCATGCTAGCTGCAGTTAAACTTTCGGTCTTTTCTTTAATCAAAGCAGTATCTTCCGATTTAAGCACGGCTTTTAAAGCGGCTAGTGCTTCTTCAACAGCTCCTTTATCGTCTGATGATAATTTATCGCCATATTCTGTAAGAGTTTTTTCAGTAGAATAAACTAAACTATCGGCAGCATTTTTTGCTTCAATAAGTTCCTTACGCTTTTTGTCTTCATCAGCATTTTGTTCGGCATCTTTAACCATTTGTTCAATTTCCGCATCGCTAAGACCACCGGAAGCTTGAATAGTGACTTTCTGCTCTTTACCGCTTGCTTTATCTTTAGCTGAAACATGCACTATTCCGTTAGCATCAATGTCAAACGTTACTTCTATTTGTGGCAAACCTCTTGGTGCAAGAGGTATACCTTCGAGATTAAACTGACCAAGTAATTTATTATCTTTTGCCATTTCACGTTCACCTTGGAATACTCTAATAGTTACGGCATGCTGGTTATCATCAGCAGTTGAGAATATCTGACTTTTCTTAGTAGGTATAGTAGTATTACGATCAATTAATCTTGTAAATACGCCGCCAAGAGTTTCAATGCCAAGGGATAGAGGTGTAACGTCTAATAATAATATATCCGTTACTTCTTTATTAAGTACTCCGCCTTGAATAGCAGCACCGAGAGCTACAACCTCATCGGGATTTACGCCTTTATGCGGCTCACGTCCGAAGAATTTTTTTACGGCTTCTTGTACTTTTGGCATTCTAGTCATACCGCCTACTAATATTACTTCTTGAATATCAGAAGCTTTAAAACCTGCATCCTGTAGTGCTTTACGGCAAGGCTCAATTGTTTTTTCAACTAAATCATCTACTAATTTTTCTAGTTCAGCTCTAGTAAATTTAATATTTAAGTGTTTTGGACCGTTACTATCAGCCGTAATATAAGGTAAATTAATATCGGTAGTTACTGCAGAAGATAGCTCTTTCTTAGCTTTTTCCGCAGCTTCTTTCAAACGTTGAAGTGCTAAAGGATCTTTACTTAAATCTATACCGTTTTCTTTTTTGAATACATCTATTAAATGGTTTAATATTCTTGTATCGAAATCTTCGCCGCCAAGGAATGTATCGCCGTTTGTTGATTTCACTTCAAAAACACCGTCAGCGATCTCAAGAATTGAAACATCGAATGTTCCGCCGCCAAGATCGTATACTGCAATAGTTTTACTTGCCGATTTCTCGAAACCGTAAGCAAGAGCTGCAGCAGTCGGCTCGTTGATTATTCTAAGGACCTCAAGACCTGCTATTTTACCGGCGTCTTTCGTTGCTTGACGCTGTGCATCATTAAAATAAGCAGGTACGGTAATTACTGCTTGTATCACTTTGTCTCCTAAATAATTCTCAGCAGTTTCTTTCATTTTTTGTAAAATGAATGCACTAATTTGACTTGGTGAATATTTATTATTATCCGCTTCGACCCATGCATCCCCGTTATCGGCTTTAACTATATTATACGGTACAATACCTTGGTCTTTCCTAACCATAGGATCGATAAAATTTCTACCGATTAATCGCTTTACCGCATATATAGTATTGCGAGGGTTAGTTACTGCTTGCCTCTTAGCAGATTGCCCGACTAATTTTTCGCCGTTTGCAAAAGCTATTATTGACGGCGTAGTTCTTTCACCTTCTGCATTTTCTATTACCTTTGGTTCTTTACCTTCCATGACCGCAACACAAGAGTTGGTAGTCCCAAGGTCGATACCTATTACTTTTCCCATAAGATTCCTCGTTTTCTTTTTTTTATTTTATTATGACTTTTGATTTGATATAGTGCGGCTTAAATGATTTTACAAGAGATAACAATGAAAAAACTACCGATTTTACTAAAACTTTTATTTATTATTAATTTAGTTTTCCTAAATAATATTATAGTTTTAGCATCTAGCGAAACAAGCACTAGTATATTTGAAAAAGCAAAGAAAGCAATCGTAACGATCGATACTAGAATTGCCGTATCGGCATATGACGATACAAGTAGTTGGACTGGAACGGGATTTATCAACAATAAGAACAACGGTTATATAATTACTAATACTCATGTTGTCGGCGGTGCGTCTATCGGAACTTATTTTGTTACTTTTTATAACGGTGAGCAGGCAGAAGCAAAACTTATCTATTACGATATTTGGCAAGATTATGCCGTTTTAAAAGTAGAGAGTAAAGATATACCGGCATCAGCAACGCAAATATCTTTTGCAAGCGAATTGCCAAAATTAAATCAAAAGGTTTTTGTAGTCGGTAACACAGAAGCAAAAGGTTTTTCTTTCCATACCGGTTATTTGTCTGATCTTTATAATATTGAAGGTTTAATGCCGCAATGTACTTATGTTATTAATTTAAATACTACAGGAGGTGCTAGCGGTTCACCGGTATTAAATGATAAGATTGAGGCTATAGGCGTATTATATGGTGGCGGTAAAACTCATTCTCTAGCACTGCACGGTGATTATGTAGCTCGCACTTTAGAAAGTTTAAAGAATAATAAACAACCAGGCAGAAAACATATAGGAATAATAAGCGAGTTATATTCTTTAAATAAAGCAGTGAGACATCACAATTTCCCTAAAGAAGAAATGGATAAATATATAAAGAAATTTCCTGATAGTAGAAATAGAGTGATAAGTATTAAGGCAGTTCTAGCCGGATCACCTGCCGCAAAATCTTTAAAAGCCGGTGATATTATTTGGGCAGTTAATGATAAGGAACTCGGCGGCAATCTAGCATTATTTGATAGAGAAATGGATAATTTCAAAGGAATAGCTATTAAACTTACTATATTTCGTGACGGAAAAAAGCTAGAACAAGTAGTAGATTTATATGATGTGAACAATAATAAAATCGCTAAAATGATAAATTTCGGCGGTGCAGTATTTTTTGAAGCCGATGATTATTTTAGTAATAAATCAGGTATTCCTCTTAAAGCTCTAAGTATAGCTTCCGTTCAATCCGGTAGTAGCTTTAGCTCTATACCAACGTTTTTTACTAAAGATTATAAAAATGTTTATAGATTGCAAATTTTTGAGATGAAAGCTTTAGCTTTAAGTAATCTTGATGATTTGGTGAAATTCTTGCCTGCTATTACTAAAGAGAAGTTTATAACGGTTAGATTTAGAAATTATCAACCTTATTATGCTAATTTCGGTTATAATGAACTTATCTCGTCGCATGATGATATGATTGCTGATGTAACTCTAGATTCTATAGATACTAAGCCTTATATATTAAAGTATAATACTATTTCTCATGATTGGGATATGGAAAATATAAAACTTCAGTAACTAATGATATTGTGATAAATTAACAATTCTTAATCGATAAAGTAATATATAATTCAACTTGGTTTGTTGCGTTATTATTCTTAAATTTATAATCTTATATTTTAGGAGAATTGCAAATTAGCTCAGAGTAGTTCGCCAACTAGGTCATTTTTGAGTGGATTGATAAATATTCTTTATGTTATTCCTGCAAAAGCGAGACAGCATTGTTGCGTGGATACATACTAAAACCGTCATTGCGAGCAGCCGTAGGCTGCGTGACAATCTCATGAAATAATAACAAACTCTCCTGAGATTTTGCTTCGTCAATTGCTATGCAATTTCCTCGCAATGACAGAAAAAGCGCCCCTTACTCACCACCTAAGAAACATAGCTAATTAACAATTTCTCCTAAAATAATTAATAAATTTAGGAAAATTAATGACTAAAGAACAAATACCTACAGTAGATAAAACAAAAAACATCTTTTTTTAAGTTTTTTACAAAAAATACTAATAACTCTAATACTCAGAATTCACTAACATCACCACGTTCAGATGATGATATAGAGAGGAATGTTTCTAAAAAAGAAGCTTCTTAAGAAAATTCAAAGCATTAATAGACAAGAATGATGAAGCTGCTGCACTATACTTCTATTTGATAAAAATAATAAGTATATCTTACATGATGCGGTTGAGGATAAAACATTAGTTGAAAAAATATTAGAATTAGCTAAATACGTAACAAAGATAACCTATAACGATTCAACAGTATTACATTCAGCAGTTACAGGAATTGCTAACAAAGAGATTATCAAAACTTAAAAAATCCTTATTTAGTAATGATCAAAGATGCTTCAGGTCTTACTCCATCATATTATAATACTAGTAAAGAAATATTAGAAATATTGCAAAATTGTGAACGAGATATTATAGACCTGCTTAATATAGAACCATGGTATGGTTGGGCAGAAGATAAAATATTTTAGAGATGATATGTCTATAATCGGAAAAAATAAGCATACAATAATGGAGCTTGTATAAAAATTTTGTAAATTATCGGACAAGCATCTTCCTTATAAATTTAACATAGAGTATTAGATTTGCAAGGAAGATATAGAGAGTTCTTTAATAAAAAACGGTAAGTATATAAAACTTACCGATTAAATTTAAAGCTTAAAAGATTATAATTCGGTTATAGGGATATAATTGATATTTCCATCTTCTCCTATCAATGGGTAATACTCTGTTTGAGGGTTATAAGCATCATAACTAATTGATGTTTGTAATGATAGTTTTTGTGCTAATAGTATCAATTTTTCTTCATGTAACTCAAAAGATTTTTTTAAATCCTCTTTTGTAATCTTTACAGTGTTAGCTTCATCTGTATTTACTTTGAGCGTTTCAATATTTTCTGTTAAGTTATATTTTGTTAAAGTTACTTTTTCTAGTAGGAGAAAATATGCGCTTATTTTTACCAATGCTGTGTGCATGTGTATTGGAATACTTAGAACAAGTTTAGGTAATAACATCTAATGCCTTAAAAATTTTGAAGTGACAGCATACAAGCCTCACTTATTAATGTCAACATAAATTAACATATTATTATAAATATTAATAAATGCTCATTATTATAATTTTCTTTCACAAAATCGAAATAAACTGTTATTAATATAAAAACACCAATCTTAATCTAATATATGCGTTCTTTATTTGTAATAATTATATTCTTTCTAATGAGCAGTTGTAATTTAAAACCGGTATATAGTGAAAAATACAGTAGAAATAATGATTTAGAAGCTATTGAAGTTGAACCAATTCGAACAATTGAAGGGGCTGAGTTTTATCATCGTTTAACTAGTATTTTACCTCAGAAAGCACAAGCAAAATACCTGCTTAAAGTAAAGCTTATCGCAACAACTATGCCTGCTACTATTGAAAAAAACTCCAATGTTTTAAGGGAATATATTAATCAATTAGTTAGATATAAATTAATTGATATAGAAAGCCAAAAGGTTTTAATTGAAGAGAAGTTTTACCAAAACACGTCATATAATGCTATTTTTACACCATATGCGACAAATGTTGAAAGAGATAAAACAGGAATAGACTTGGCATATCAAGCAGCAGAAGAAATGCGTAGCAGATTAATTTTATATTTTACACGGAAATAGTTAAGTTATGAAATTTTATTTTTCACAAATAGGTAGATTATTTGAACTAATAACATCCGGAAAGATTAGAGCTCTTTTACTATATGGTCCTGATAAAGGTTATATAGAAAAAATTTGTAAGCATTTAGTACAAAGCTTAAATATGCTACAAACTTCTATAGAATACGCAGATCTTAATATTTCATCTTTAGAAATATTACTTAATTCGTCTAATTTTTTTGGTCAAAAAGAATTAATTAAAATTAGATCGGTTGGGAATTCAATCGATCAGAATTTAAAAACAATGCTCAACAGTGATTATATAAATTTTCCTGTATTTATAGGTGAAGAAATAACTTCTAGTGGGAGCATTAGAAAGTTTTTTGAAACGGAAGAATATTTAGCAGCAGTTGCTTGTTATCATGATGATGAAGCAAAAATTGAACGAATTATTTTAGGTAAAGTAGAAAAAACTAATAAAGTTATAAGTAAAGAAGCTATCATTTATTTAAAAGCTCATTTAAAAGGTGATCATGATTTAATTTGTAGCGAAATAAATAAATTAATATATTTTGTTCACGACGCACACGAAATTACTTTAAACGACGTTCTAGAAGTTATAAGTAGCGAAATTACGGCAAACGGCAGTGATTTAGCAATGTATTTTTCAAAAAAAGATTATAGTAATTTTCTGCAAGAACTTGATATATTAAAAAAACAAAATATCAATGAAGTTTTAATTATTAGAGCATTAATAAGGCATTATTTAAGTTTATATATAGTTTTGTCGAAAGTAAAAAACGGTGAGCGTTTGGAACTCGCAATAAAATCATTATCACCACCGATTTTCTATCAGTATATTAATGATTTTACGAAGATAGCAAACGGTCTTAGCCTTACTGAATGTCTAAAGACTTTAAAAGTGCTACAACAGGCAGAAGTGGATTATAAGTTAAATCCTGCTAGTTTCGATTTATTCCAAAGTATACTCCAAAGTAAATGAACAGTAGACGAAGTTTAATTTGGAAAAGAGCAAGGAGACTATAAGGCGAGGAGCGGAGCGTATACTTAATACGTGAGCACCCTTAATACGTGAGCACCGTAGCTCTTATAAGATGACGTAGCCAATTTTTCAAATTAAACGAGTATACATTATGCCTAGACCTGATTTTTCTGACCCTGACAAACAAATTCACGAGATAATTAGAGTTAATCATGCCGGAGAATATGGTGCAAAAAGAATTTATCAAGGACAGCTAAAATATATTAAATCTCAAAATGATCGTATATTGATTAAAGAAATGCTTGACCACGAAGAAGTGCATTTAAATTATTTTGAAAAAAAATTACTGGAAAAAGAAGTGAGACCCACGTTTTTATTATTTTTTTGGCATCATTACGGATTTTTACTTGGTGCTTTATCTTCCTTGATGGGAATAAAAACGGCGATGCTTATTACCGAGAGTGTAGAAGAAATAATAGAAAAACATTATGAACAGCAAATAAATTATTTAGAAAATAAAAATGTTGAGTCAGAATTATTAAATAATATTATTAAATTTCGACTTGATGAAATTGAACATAAAAATATTGCTATAATGAATGATAGTACTGAGGCAATATTTGCAGAAATAACTAGTAAAATAGTGAAGATAATTTGTCGTATTTCTATAATTTTAAGTAAGAAAATTTAGAGTTAACAACTTAATTAGTTAAAAAATCTAGAAATATTTTACTTCTAAGATATTAAGAAGATAATAAAAAAACATTAGTAATATTATTAGAAATGGTGATGCAAAGAAAAACTTTTTTTAAAGTTGTTCTTTATTTTTTGCATTTGTATTTTTTAGAATTAATAAATAAAGGGGCCAGGGGTTAAGATCCGTTGCTATAAGACAACAACCTCCATTATACTTCATGATTGTACTCACTTGTAATAATAGACTCCTGGCATAACTTAATATTAAGTTTTGACAGATTGGTCTTGCAACAATGGAGTTTAAACATTATTAGCGGTCTATATATTAGTTGAATAATATAAAGAGTCAAGAGATTTTAGTTGTCATTGATAATAAATAATGTAATTCTGAGTTGGGGGGTATATTTTCTATATAATCTCCTTCTAGCATTTGCTTTTACATCAATAATAATTTATATTTATTTTCACTCATGCGAATAGCAGATTACTTTTGTAGTGTGTTATTGGTGATAATTAGGAAATATAAAATAACAATATGTAACAATATGAGTCAAAAGATAATTTTAAATAATTCATATTCTATTACTAAATCGCACTTATTCCATATAGTAGACCCAAGCCCTTGGCCCGTCCTAACATCTTTTGCTTTACTTCTTTTGGTTATAGGCGGCGTCTCGTTCATGCATGGATACAAATTTAATATATATATTTTATCTGCAGGGATTATTTCAGTAGGTTACTGTTTATATTCTTGGTGGAGAGATATAGTGAAAGAAGGAATAGTCGAACATCAGCATACTAGTCCTGTTAGAAAAGGTTTGCAAATAGGTATGGCGTTATTTATCTTAACGGAAATAGTATTTTTTGGTGTATTTTTTGCTTCTTTTTTTAAATCAAGTCTATCACCCGTAGGTCTTTTAGATGGTGTATGGGTTGTAAAGCAGGGCATTTGGCCTCCACCTACAATTAAAACTTTTGAGCCGTTTGATATTCCTTTTATCAATACTTTAATACTACTCTTATCAGGTACGACCGTTACTTGGGCTCACTACGCCTTAGAAGAAAAAAATCAAAAAGATTGTGTAACTGCACTTGCTCTTACCATATTGCTTGGAATATTTTTTACAACTATGCAGGCATATGAATATTACCATGCGGCGTTTAAATTTACAGATGGTATATATGCTTCTAATTTTTATTTAGCCACGGGTCTTCATGGAGCTCATGTAATTATAGGTACCATATTTCTAATAATTTGCTACTTTAGAGCAAAAAGAGGAGATTTTACTACAGAAGGTAATGGACATTTAGGGTTTGAATGTGCTGCATGGTACTGGCATTTTGTAGATGTGGTTTGGTTATTTTTATTTACGTTTGTTTATATATTTGGAAGTTAAATTATACTATTATGTGATTATAATGTTACTTAAAATAAGTGTTTTTAAAATATTTTTGCATATTTTTTGCATATTAATTAAAATTGCATATATTTAGGAGTTGATTTATATATAAATAAATTATACATTATTTTTTAAATGCTAATTATTTTATTGAGGTAAAACATATGAACTTTCCTATTCGTAAATTAAACGAAGAATTAATCGATTATAAGCTATCATTACGCATATTATTTACTATTCTAAGCGTGGCTATTATTATGGTAGCTTTTGATAGCTTAGGTAGTAATGTCGGCGATCCTGTAGGTGAGGCATTATGTAAGTTAATTAAAGTATTCAGAGGCAATACTGCAAAAGGTATAGCTATTGTCGGTATAATTGTTCTGGGAATTCAAACATTAAGAGGAAAATTGCAGTGGGAAGTAGCTTTAGTGGTAGTTACTGCAATCATTATATTATTTAAAGCTCCAGATATTGTTAATATGGTATCAAGTGATTCTAATAGCTCAAGTTGTGGTGTTTCCTAATACACAAAAAAATTATTATATCTTTAGTAATACCCATAAGCTTCGGCTTATGGGTATTTTTATTTTTAAGTGATGTTGTTACATAGCCCCCTATGTCATTCCTGCAAAGGTAGGGACAAGACAACCTTAATATAGGTTACATATTTAATAAAAATAAACATATAAAAACAAGTTTTTATATGTTTTACTGGATTCCGCCTACGTGGGAATGACATCAATTGCCTTTATACTCAGGTCAACAGCAACATTCGTACAATACTCAATAGTGTTTTAATTGTTTTGATGGATCACGTGGTTAAACCACGGGATGACAGTAGATTTTGTCGGTCTATGCAACAACATCCTCACTTAAATAAAAGTCCTAATCTATTACCTATAACAATATCAATATATTTTGCTGTAATAGGGATCCCTTCAATATTCATTTCTAGATATATTGCTTGTTTTGCAGGGATTTTTGTTTGTAGTTTTGTAATTGACACATATTCATCTAAAGCTTGATTATTAGTATCCATTACTCTTACTTTGATTATAGGGTCGGAAATTAAATAATCAGACTCATTAGATAATTTATAAAATATCTTCATACCGCCTATATGACGAGATTTGCCTAAATTAATTTCTTCTATCTTTAATTGATCATATTGATCTAAGAATTTAAAGCTATCTATTAGTAATATCACTAAACAAAAAATTATAAAGCTAGTCCATAATATTGGAAATATATTATATTTTTTCTTAGGAGGAATATACGGTAAAATAACCGGCACATTAGCATTGTAATGATTTTTAATAGGAGTTTTAATAGTTCCCGTGTTGACTTTATCTTTAAAGTCATTTAATGTACTAGTATTATAGTCTAATTTCTGATACCACAAATAGCTACATTTGGAACATTTTACTCGTCGTCCGTTAATACCTATTTGATTGCTTGTAACAATAAATCTTGTTTGGCACTTTGGGCAAGTAATATGCATAGTTAATTATAATTATTATGTTTGACTTCAGGATAATCTCATTTATTATTTTTGGCAATAAAACAGTTAAAAGATATGTCCTCTCTTATTAAAGAAATTGAAGAAGCTTGGCAAATTAAGGACAAACTTCTTCAAGATTCTTCAAAGCTTATAACATTAACGCAAACTCTTAATGATAGTATAGCAAGCCTAAATCAAGGTACGATTCGTGTGTGTGAAAAGCAAGAAAATAGTTGGCACGTTAATGAATGGGTAAAGAAAGCTATATTGCTATATTTGATCACTGCGGAATCACAACTTTATAATAACAATTATAATAGTTGGTATGACAAAGTTGCTCCTAAATTTTCTGCAGATACTGATAAAAATACATTCAAAGAAGCAGCTATACGCAAAGTGCCCGGAGCTGTTGTTAGAACCGGTACTTATATAGCTAAAAATGTTGTAATTATGCCTTCTTTCATTAATATAGGTGCTTATATAGATGAGGGAACAATGATTGATACATGGGCTACTATCGGCTCATGTGCTCAAATCGGCAAGCATTGTCATATTTCAGGCGGCACGGGAATAGGTGGGGTGCTTGAGCCGTTGCAAGCAAAGCCTGTTATCATTGAAGATAATTGTTTTATCGGTGCAAGATCGGAAATAGCAGAAGGTGTAATAGTAGAGGAAGGAGCAGTAATTAGTATGGGGGTGTTTATCGGTAGCTCTACAAAAATAGTATATAGAGATACAGGTGAAATTATTTACGGCAGAATTCCGGCTTATTCCGTTGTAGTTCCAGGAGTATTACCTGCTAAGGAAGCCGGTAAGCCTGGACTTTATTGCGTAGTTATCGTAAAACAAGTCGATAAAACTACTAGAGCTAAAGTAAGCCTAAATGATTTACTGAGATAGATAGATCAAGGTGAGCGTTCATGGGTTTTTCACTGTCACCCCGTAGCCTGACCACGGGGTCCAGGAAAAATAACTTCAATATTGTTACCTACACTACATGTTTAACAAAATAAACATATAAAAATAAATTTTTATATGTTTTACTGGATTCCATGCATAAATCACGGGATGACAGAGAGGAATAATAAGCCGCTTAATACCAGTGAAAGGTCACAGATCAATAATATCGCCGATTATACCATTAAGATATCCCTCTCTTTGTTGTTGTTCTGAAATATCTGTTTGTTGAATTATGTTATTATTTGGGTTTCCTAAGAATATTGTATGCCATAAGCATTGCATCTCGTTGTTTTTGAGGATCACGTACAACACCAGCTGCTTTAAAATATGATTCTGCAGCATCTGTTTCCTGTTGTTTTGAAAGCAAAGTTCGTTTCCTTGGGTCATATATAAATCATATTTTATAGGCTTTTCAGCCTTATTTATAAGACTGTCATAACATTTTAATATAGAGTCTAATTTATTATTCTTTCTATAAAATATGATAGCTGAGTCTTCACGTCCTAAGTTAAATAGCATATCGTCGATTTTATTGTACATTTCTTTAAGTTCTTCATTACATGTTAGAGCTTCATTATAATCTTCTGCTTCGCTCAATATATCGCCTATTTTAGAGTAGCAGCTAGCTATAGTTTGAGTCACTTCTGCTTTGTCTGAGTACTTATTTACACTCTATGGCTTCTTTATAATATTGTACTGGTTGATCGTGTTTAGGTTCTATATTTTAAGATAGATAGTGATTTTGTATGAATCATATTTCAATTAAGGAACTATAGCAATCATTGGGTTGAGACCAGATAACATTTCTTCAAATAATGATAATTCTTTAATTTGTAGGTTTAATACATATCGGTAAGCTTGAATAACCGGTTTATTGTCTGTGAATTTCTCAATAGAGTCTAAAATTTGCAATATTACCCCTATAAGGTTATTAGCTTGTTTGTTTAATATGATAGCTTGAAATTCTGATAATTGTGCTAATCCCTCAAAACAAGAAAGAGCTTTTTCTATAGTCGGTATTGTATTGGAGAACTTGGTAAATATGGTTTAATATAACCCTTATAGTTAAAAAATTTTATGGAATTTTTTAACGGGTATATAATTTTAGGTTTTTGATGATGCCAATTTATCAACCTATTGCAATGGTTTGTAGGTATCGGTTTCGGTAATATATGTATTCCTGCTTTTTGATAAACCGCAAGCATATCTGTTGGCCATAAATTTACTGTTTTATATTCTGTTTGTCCTTTAATAAAGTTACAAGCAGGCATACCGGTTTTTAAATCTATCAACATTTTTCTATAAATACCGGATTGTTTTATCGGTGATTTGCCTTGAATGAATAAGGTTTCTGCTTTAGCCGGACACATATCGTTATCGATATCTCCCGTATCTGCACAAACTTTTACTTTAGTAATATTTAGTGCATTAATTTTTGAAAGGATTAAATCCTCATCTTTATTTGGTCTAGCTATGGCTTCGATAATATTAAAGAATAAAGGGGTTGCAGCAATATTACCCGTAAATGTTCCGTGAGTTTGCCCTTTGAAATCCCCAACCCAAACAGTAAGTACGTATTTCCCGAATATGCCGACGCTAAGTGCATCTCTAAATGAGCTGGAAGTACCTGTTTTCCAATAGATCGGTAAGTTATGCCTTGTATTATTATAGGTAATAGGACGAGTCGTATCTTTTATAATATCAAGTGTTAAATAGCTTGCCTTGGGGGATAGTAGTACGGTGTCTGTGTCATCCTTGTTCTCTCCTGTGTCATTCCTACGAAAGCAGGAATCCATAAAAAATTACCTAAATGTTGGAACAAAAATTTCATATGATTTACTGGATTCCCGCTTTCGCGGGAATGACACAGGAGAATCCAATACTTTTCTAAGCGGTTTATAAGTACCGACATTAGCAAGCATAGCATAAAGAGTAGTTAACTCTTCAAGAGTAATTTCTGCTGTGCCGAGCACTATAGATAAACCGTAATTTTCAGGTTTTCGTAAGCCGCTAATTTTTGCTTGTTGTAAGAACTCATAAAAATTCGGGTTTTTTAACTTAGACGCTAGAAATATTACAGGTACGTTACGGCTCTTTATTAACGATTTTCTAGCACTTAAACCGCCTGCAAACCTACTATCAAAATTTTCCGGTTTATAATAATCATAGTAAGTAGGTGTATCCTTTAGTAAAGTTAACGGATGTATTAGTGATTGATCAAAACTAAGTGCATAGACAAACGGTTTTAAAGCTGAGCCTGGAGATCTATGGCTTTTAGTGCCGTTAATCTGTCCACAAATATCGTTATTAAAAAACTCTCCGGAGCCAATACTTGCAAGCACTTCCATAGTAGTAAAATCAATAAGAATTACGGAGGCATTATTAATGCCATATTTTTTCCGATCATTAATATATAGCCGAACTTGTTGTTCTATAGCAGCTTGCAGATTTTTATCTATAGTAGTGCGTATAATAGGGCTATCATTATTTGGTAGTATGTCTAAAGTAAAATGCGGTGCAATAAAAGGAAGCTTTTTATTTTGATTAAATTTAACCGGCAAACTAATTAACTTATTATAAATAATATCTTGTGGGTGAATCGTGAGCCACTCGGTAAATAGATATTTACGTGCTTTAAAAATATTAATATCATTCCCGCCTCTTTTAAGCGGATTTTGTGGGATTACTGCAAGGCTTAGAATATCGATCAAATTTAAATCTTTTAGGTCACGATTGAAGTAAATATAACTGCCGGCTGCTATCCCTTCAATATTACTACCGTAAGGTACTAGATTTAGATAAGCTTCTAGGATTTCATCTTTTGAATAATGTAGCTCTACATGAATAGCTTTAATGATTTGATGTATTTTACCAAGAATAGTAGAAGAGTTTATTCCATATCTTAAATGTGCTACTTGCATTGTTATAGTAGAGCCGCCTATTTTACGATTATTCTGTAAATAAGTAGAATAAAAAGCTTTGGCTAAAGAAACGGGGTTAACGCCAAAATGCGCATAAAAATGCTTGTCTTCATATAATAGTACTGTTTCTATAAAACTTGCCGGTATTTCACGTATAGGAGTGAATATCCTATATTTATCGTCTTTAGAAAGCGAAATACGCATTAACTCGCCGTTTCGGTCAAATACTCTTTGTGAGAAACTTACGTCTTTAAGTAAAGGTGCAGGAGGAATAGCAAAATATAATATTATAATGCCGCTAATTGTAATAAAAAGTAATTTGGTTTTGAGAGACAAAGTAATATACCTTATAGTTTAATGTCATTCCCGTGTAGGTAAGAAAGCGCGGTTGCGTGGAACGATTTTTGCGTCATTGCGAGGAAAAACTGCAAGTTTCGACTAAGCAATATTGGAACAATTCCTGAGATTGCCACACTCACTAACGTTCGCTCGCAATGACGACTTGGGTATTCATGCGGGAATGACATCATTTTATATAACAATCATTATAAAGCATTTTAAAAATAATGAAAATTTTAATAATATAGCTTGCATGTATAGAAGTAATATCGTATAATGTGCTACGAGATTTTAATAAATTAACTAAACATTAACAAAAATAACATTTCCTATAAATACTAAAATATCGTATAAAATCCATGTTATTATCCTATTTTATAACTCATCAATATAAATTTTTGACATAATATAGATTATGTATCATTATCTTTAATAACAAAAAAGTATTAATATTTTAAGTAATAAGATTTATTAAAGAGAAATTAGATATTATGGAAAAAATATTAAATCTATAAATTCTAAACTTACAAAATTATTCTTACTTAACTGTGCGCTAATGCTGCAATCCTTACCGCTGTGACCGGGGAAGCAAGAGCAGATATAGAAATCTATGATATATTGAACCATACTGCTGACTACCAAATATTAACTCCTGCTCAAAAGCTTAATGTTATAAAAGGAATTCAGGACCGTACAGATTTTGGTGACCTTGTTGACAATCTTATGTCGGGGGAAAGAAGATTATTCAATAACGCAATAATAGAAGTCACTAGACTTCAAGCAGTTGTTCCTGTACTTAACGGTGCTAGAGAAAGAAGAGAAGCACGTGCAGCCGGTGTTGAAGTTGTTGATTTAACAGGTAATACAGCAGTAGAAACAGGACATAACGAGCAAGAGATGGCTCTAGAAAATAGACTTCAAGTATTGGAAATCCTTGCTAAAGCTGAAGGGGCAAATGCTGTCAGTATTAACGATAAAATTAAAAAGGCTATAAATTTTATAACATAGAAAATTTAAATACACCTTTGGAGCAGTTAAAATATATAGCTATGACAGGCGGTGTAGATGCTAATAACGATTTAAAAGTTGTAAATAATCTGTAAGAAGCATCGATATTAATGCTAAATACTCTGAATCAGGAAACAGCCCTTTTAAATAAGTTTAAAAGCGTAGCTACTCCGGAAGCAAAACATAAATTATTAGATCAATTTAAAAACTATGTTAATCAAAACTTAGTTGAGCTTGAGTCTAAACAATCTAGTATTCCCATAAGACAATCCGTAATGAAGTTAGCTGATCCTGCAATAGTAGTTAATTATTGAGAGCAGATGGCTAAATTAAAAGAAGCATATATTGATAACGGTAAAATTAAGATAGTGAATGAAAACGATAAGGTAGTTGATGAGCAAGGTCTAAAAAGTTATAACAAGATTTTAAAAGATGCCGGTTTAATAACTAAAGATTTGGATGGTAAGAAAATGCAGGCATTGATAAATAATTTCGATGCTTTAAACAATGAGTGATCTGGCACTTGTCCTAAAAAAGACTGTAGGTGAAATAAGAATAGATAATGAGGGTCTAGTAGGTCTTGTAATATAGCACCTCAAGCAATGGCAGGAGTAGTCCCGCCTCCTCCGGCAGGTGTAGGTATAAGACTTACAATAGCTAGGGATATAGCAAATCTAGATGCCATAGGTGATGATGAACTAAAATTAGCAGGTTATAAATCTAAAGGCAAAAGAAGATGCTGCATTAAGAGGAAGAGCTGCACCGGCACCGGTTGTAGGCAGAGCAGTCGCAGAAGTTCTTGTAGCTCCGAATACTTTAGACAGAATATTTCATAATGAGATGTATTTAGCTAAAAATAATGGCAATCCCGGAAAGCTAGAAGTAAGAACATTAGATTAGGTGCAGAAACAGATTTAGGGATTACTATCAAAACACTTTTAACTTTAGAAGAAAGGAAAAGTTCACTTGAGTTTTTAACATTATTTTCAGAAGCAAAGCCTGATAAAGCACAATTAATGATAAAAGCTGAGAATATTTGGAATAGACTAAAAGATGATTATGTAATAAAGCAAATTTCAAGGCAAGCTTTAACTTTAAATAATAAAATAGCCAACAAGGAATTTTTTAAAGAGCTATTTAATGAAGAAGAACATAATGCAATAGACCGTTAAACTATACTTTTGATAAATTACCGCTGGACTTACAAAATCATATTACGGTAAGAAGTACTGAAATAAAAATAAAATATGAACTACAAGATAAGAAAACAATTATATCAAGAATAGATTATATTGCTAAAAATGAAAATGTTTTAGGAGCAAATTCTTTAAATAATGAAATAGAGATAAAATTTTCCGATGTACTAGATCTAGCTCCTAATAAAGGAGAAGTACACGATAATATAGCCCTTACTCCTAAAGCAAACGAAGTAAATACTCAAATAAATAATTGGATTAATAACAATATTGTTAATTTAACAGTGGAAAGTAATATAGATAGAGGCTAACATTTTTACAAAATAAAGCTGTACCGGCAACATTATCAAGAATTTATGAAACGGCAGTTGATACTAATTCTAGATTACTAAGAAAAGTTTTAGCCGATAATGCAGCTGGTTTATCTAAAGCTTCTAAAACCATTACAGAGAAAAATATCACAGACGCCGTACAAAATAATTTTAATGCAAAAATGAAAGCTTTAATACCTAATACTAAAGATTTCTTAAAAGAGGAAAATTTCTTAATATAATTAAGTGATGAGAAAATAGAAGCGGTATTAAAAGGAGTAAAGCTGCTAATATCCCTGTTATTGTACCAGTAATAGTGGTAGCAGGTGGACACTGCCACTACCTACGAGGATAGGATATAATGGGTTTGGTATGGACGGTTTAGTCAGAAAGAGGAACAGTCTAAAGCCTATCGTAAATCTTTTTCCTAAAAAAAATGCTGCGGTTGCAGTGGCAGTAGCTTATATTGCTCCTACTTCTAAAATAGGGGAAAAAATACGAAACCGTTGTTCAAGCTATAGCAGCTTCAGTTGACACGGATTTAAAAAGAGAGTTAGCAATAAAGACTCAAGGAAAGGAAAAACTAAAAGCATTAATTGTAGAAGAAGTTTTTGAGAAATATACAACTAAAAATGCAGATGCACTTGATGGTAATATAAATCAATTAGCTCAAGCTATAAAAGAAGGGACAAATATTGAGTTCATAGGTCCTAAAAGAGAAGTAGCAAGTGGTATAGATCAGGAAACAAGAAATCTATGTGTTAGAATGAATCAAGATGCAGGATTAATGCAGCAACTTAAAGCGAATAATTCTAGGTTAGCAGCAATTATAGAAGCGGCAGCTGTAAATGAAGCAGAAGTTGCTACAAGACATCCTGAGTCAGCAGCAGCACAAGCAGTAGCAAATGGAGACGTAAGCTATGGTGGAGTAGTTGTAGTAGCTCCTGCTGTTGCTTTTGTGGTTCCTGTTGCACCGTTGGTTTTACCGGCGGATCCTGAAGAGGATGCAGAAGAGGTAATAGCTGTTCCTGCAGTTGTAGCTCCATTAGCACCGGCACCGGTAGTTATTAATATGGAAGATGTAGGGGTAGTTCCGTCTCTGGTGGAAGAAGCTCCACATACTGGTGCAGCAATTATGATTGTTCAACGTATAGAGAGGATTGTTCCTTTAGAGGGCAATATTGAAGGCTTTGATGATAAAGATGATGATTTTAACATTGAAGAAGATTATGAAAATGATGATTATAATATAATACAGGAGCGAACAAAAGTAGAAGTATCTAGTAGTACAAATAAATCAGAATCTAAGGATTCTGAAGTTAGCCTTGGAAACTCGAAGCAAGAGGAAGTTAGACAAGAAGAGGAGGCAAAAGTAGTTGCTTCTATAAAGGAAGCCGCAGAAGCAAGCATTGCTGAAGCTGTAAGAGTTGAAGCTGCTGAAGTTGTAGAAATGCAAAATGCAGTAAAACAAGACGAAGAAATGATTGGAGCAATATATAATCCGATTCATGATATCACTCAAATGAGCTGTAATATTATATCGCATAGAATGTTCTCTAGTGCTGTGGTTGCTGCGGGTGATGAAGATGAAAAAGTGTTAGATAAAAGCCTTTGGATTGCAGGTACTTACGGTACTAATACGCAAAAAGGTTTTGCCGGTTATAAAGGTCATGTTGCGGGTGGTACTATAGGTTTTGATATTGGTTCTGATAACTACAAAGATTTAGTCGGTATTGCTTATACTAAATTGGATTCAAAGTTTAAATCTAACGGTAGCAGGTCAAATATATCGATAGCCATATCGTAACTTTATACGGACAAAAAGAATTACCGAAAAACTTTATGATACAAGCTATGTTTGCTTACAATCATAATATAGTAAAGAGTAAATCAACCGTTTAGGTACTATTGCAACCGGTAAATATTAAGTTATAATCATCTTATGAATGGTGATATTACTCTTACTCCAAATCTTGGTATAAGATACGGCCACTCTAAAGACGATACATATCAAGAAAGTGATGTTGTAGGTATTCAGCATTTGAGTATTGCTTCTAAAAGTAGTATTTATAGAGCGGTATTTTAGGCGGTAAGGTAGTTCTTTAGCACCGCAGAAAATAGCTGAAGGTTTCAGTGTTATGCTTGCACTTCAAGCATCTGTAGAACATTACTTAATGATAATAGTAAAAAACTTAATGCTAAAGTAAAATGGAAAGATAGAGAAGTGAATGAAACTATCACATTACCGAAGCAACCTAAAGTCGCTTATAATATCGGTGCTAGCGTTTTAACTGAAAAAGATAATGTAAGCGTATGACTTGAATATCACTGTCATTTACAAAAGAAATATCAAAGCTATCAAGGCTTTGTAAAGTTAAAAGTGAAATTATAACAGCTAAAATCGTCATTGCAAGAAAAAACTGTAAGTTTTGACGAAGCAATCCAGTAAAAAATGCTAATTTATAGCATTTTTTTTATTTTTTGTGGATTACCATGCAGCCTACGGCTGCTCGCAATGACGATTATGGACCCACGCTAGCAATGCACTCCCAAGAGTCGTAAATAATACTTATTACTCGTCTCTTACTACTAACACTGATATATCTGAATGACGGACGATTTTAGAAGCATTAGGTCCAAGCATATAATCTTTTAATTGTAGTCTGACTGCAGAGACTATGATTAAATCGGCTTTAATTTCATTAGAGTGCTTAATTATTTCATCATAAACGGCACCGCTACCTATATAATAATCTGTTTCAATTTCATCGGGAATATATTGTTTGATAAGCTCTTTAATTTGAGCTTTATACTTTTCTTTTTTCTCTGTTCTCCAATGTTTAGGTAAATAATCTTCAAATATTTTCATACCGAATTCAGGAATTACATACATAAAATGTAATTTTGCTTGAAAGTTCGTCGCAAGCATTAAAACCTTAGAAAGAATACCTTTTATAGATTTTTTATCATTTAAATCTATAGGTATCAGTATATTTTTAAATATAGTATTTTCAGACATAAGATATTGTTAGTTTTTGTTTCTTACTGAATCATGTTTTGGTAGAACAAAATTTTTAGTATCAGCGAAATGGTTAATGTCCAGGTTATTTAATAAGTAATTAGAAAGTTTAAAATTCGCTACGTTTCTATGAAAAGCTCTGATAAATTTATCTAAAATATCACGATTTGCCTCATCTCTAGTTACTAGGATTGCCGATACTTTTACTGTAGTTTGATTATCGGTAATCCCTGGATATAAGCCCTTATGAAGTATGGCTTTATGAAAAGCTCTATTTTGTTTTATTAATTCCGTTATTTTATCATTGTCAATAGAAATGAAATCAATTTTACACTTCTTAGCTATTAAATTTACTAAGGGGTTAGAATGTCCAACCATCATTATTATAGCATCTATTTCCTTATTACAGAATTGATCACTAGAATCTGCATAATTAATGTGTAGCTCTTCAGGTTCCTTAGCAAATTTATATAAAGAACGTACGATATCATAAGTAATATGACTACTGGAAAATGCTGGACCGTTAGTTATTTTTTTTCCGTCAATATCAGCAAAACCTTTTATTTTATCCTCATCTTTTACAATAACCGTAAAAAACTCATCATGTAGATTAAGCACCTGACGTAAATTTTGCATTTTTTCTTGATCGTGATAATAACCTATGCCCTCATATGCTTCTACTGCAATATTAGCTTGCACTAGGGCTAAATCAATTTTGCCTTGTTGTAATAATTTTAAATTTTCTATACTACCGTTTGTTGCAACAACTTCGCATTTAATATGTTCATTATTTTTATCGTCATTTGTAATAGTCTTGCATAAATCAAGTCCAATAGCATAATATCCTTTTAAAATAGAGCCGGTACCGATTTTAATGACTTTTGGAGCAGCATAAATATTACTGTAAATAAGAAATATGCTAATAGTAGTCGCTAGTTTAAAATTGTTCATAAAGCTAATTTGAATTATTTGTGGTATTTTGGTCTTCTTTATGTTTACCAAGTTTTAGTTCTAATAAATTAATAGCACCGATATTTATTCCTTTGTCTGAAAACTCAATATCAAACTTAGCTTTTTCTATATTGTTGTAAGCCGAATTTGAATCATTTTGCTCTGTATTTAATTGCACGTCGGAAGCTTTATTAACTGCTTTAGCAATAATTGTTTTAATTATTTTCTTAGAAAAAATAATATTATTCGGTAATAATTTATCAACTATGGAATTATAATTTTCTAGCTCAAAATATAGTTTTCCTTTCGGTAATTTATTGGCAAAGAGTTGTAAATCACCGTTTAAATTAATTTTAGAATCATTATCACAAGTAAAAATAAATCTTTCTATATTAAAATTTTGTAAAATAGCTGAATCTTCTCCGTCTTCAGCAAATTTTAAAGAAGCAGCAATATCTAAATTAGCATTTTTAAAATTCAAAATATCTTTTTCTGAATAATAATTCATGTTTAAAAATAAGGATATATTTTCCTCACTTGCTAAATTCTGTTTTCTTATAAGAAATGCTAAATCATTAATTTTAAAGATTGCTTGATTATTTTTAAATATCAATAATGCTTTATTATTTAACTGAATTGATTTTAATATTTCTTTTAAATTATCATCTTTTGATATTTTATATAAAGGTTTATTAAATTTTCCTATACCCTTTATGTCATCATCGCTGCGTACATCATAGGTAAATGTTTTGTCACCGTAATTATCGACTTCTCTAATAAAAGGACCGAAATTAAGAGCGGCTCTTTTAGTACTAAAAGCTATATTTAGGACAATATTTTCGCATGTAAATTCTTTAGAATTTACATGATCAATTAATTTGACTTTAGGATCCGTTACGGTAATTTTCCAATTAAAAGGATAGCCTGAAAACTTAACTACATTATAAGATATTTTAAGATTATCGGATTCAGAATTCTTCATTAAACTTACAACGTTATTTTTTATAGTATATGCAGTTGCAAACCATATTATAGTAAAGGCTAAAAACACAAAAAGAAGTATTTTACGTATCACTTTTTTAATCCATTATAATTTTATATTACGAGTAGCAGCAGGAAGGCGTACTTTTATGCCGTCTAATTCTTCGGTTAAAATAATTTGACATCCCAATCTAGAAGTATCGGTAAGACCAAAGGCTAAGTCAAGCATATCTTCCTCTGCTTCCGTAGGTTTTTTTAATTTGTTGTAAAATGCTTCTTCTAAAATAACGTGACAAGTAGCACAAGCAAGCGATCCTTCACAAGCTCCCTCAAGGTCTAGATCGTTACTATGGGCAATTTCTAAAATAGAAAGCCCTATCGGTGCTTCTACTGTTTTTTCTTCTCCATCATTTATAATAAATGTTACTTTTATTTTTCCTGACATTCTTCTTATTTTTCCTTATCTAAATTAGTTCGATTACATATAATATATTATATATAACTGAGGCTATTTAATTTGATTGATATTTTTGCCTTTTAGCCAATCATTAATTATTATATTAAACTTTGTATCTATAGATTTGTTTATTTTGGATTTAAACTCTTTAATAGAATTATGAATTAAGATCCAATCTCTAGCGTGTACGGCTTCTTTTATATTATCTAATAAAGAATTAATTATAGATATCTCGCTTTCCGATGATAAAGTTGTTAATTCCGCTATAGCACGTTCTATGCTAAAGATTAAAGCCTCTGCTTCAATTACTGCTTCTTGTAATAATCTTGTAGTACAATCTATTTTAGCATTTTTATACGCGTTTTCTAACATAATATCAATCTCCGTTTTATCAATACCGTGATTTGGCTTTACTTCTATAGCATGTGATGTATTGCTGATTTTCTCATAAGCAGAAACGGATAATATACCGTCTGCGTCAATAGAAAAAGTAACTTCGGCTCTAATATATCCTGCTTTCATAGGAGGAAGTCCCTTTAACTCAAATCGGGCTAAACTGCGGCAATCGGCAGCCATTTCACGTTCACCTTGTAATATATGAAATTGTATACCGGTTTGATTATCGACATAAGTCGTAAATTCTTTTACGACCGAAATAGGAATCGGAGTATTATGCATGATGATTTTTTCAACTATACCGCCATATAATTCCATACCCAGCGATAAAGGTGCTACATCAATCAATAATGAATTTGTATGGGGTGCTATTAAATTTTCTGCTTGTAATGCAGCCCCCCATACAACTGCTTTATCAGGATCAATATCTGATAGAATATCTATTTTAAATGCTTTATATAATTCGTCTTTTATTAAAGGAATGCGGGTTGCACCCCCTACTAAAATAACTCCGTCTATATTTGGATTTCCTGCTTGTTCTAAACACTCTTGAGCTATATTGATAGTACGTTCTACTAAAGGTAAAATTAATTGCTCTAATGTTTGCTTATTAATTGATACATTATCATTATTAAAACTATCTTTATATGTTAAAGTTTCTTTTGCTTTTGTTGCAAGTTGTAAAGTATCTATAGAATTAGGTAAATCAAATTTATTGCAAAGATATTGTGTAATTACTACATCTATATCGTTGCCACCAAGCATATTATCGCCGTTTGTTGCTATAACTTGAAAAATACCTTCTTGTATATTAAGAATAGATACGTCAAAAGTACCGCCGCCTAGGTCATATACTAAATAACAGCCTTTTTGATTTTTGTTTAAGCCGTAAGCATAGGCGGCTGCAGTAGGTTCGGCAATTAGCCTTAATACTTCAAAACCTGCTATTTTAGCCGCAAGCATTACTTCGCCTCTTGCTGCATCGTTAAAATGTGCAGGTACTGTTATTACTGCTTTAGTTAGAGTAGTCTTTAATTGTTCTTCTGCTTGATTTTTTAGGTAAATAAAAATTTCTGCTGCGATTTCAGGGACTCTCAGTTGTTTATTTGCAAAATTTAGCTTAAGCTCACTACTATTTACATCTAGATAATCTTTAACTAACGAAAAAAGTGCCGGAGTATTTAGAATTTCTTTTAATGTTTTACCGAATAGTCTTTTAATAGAACGCAGTCCTTTATTATTACCTATAGTCAAATTGTTACTTGTAAAATCTATAGTAGTTGGGATTAATTCTTTATCATCTATAGATTTAATAACTTTAACTTGTCTATTAGCTGCAATAGCTATTAATGAGTTAGTAGTGCCAAAATCGATACCGACTGCTATTTGCCGTTCTTGCTTAAAATCAGCTTGCTCCGGTTCCCTAATTTCTATTATTTGCATGATTTTATTTTTTCTTGCAGTTTATGCAGCAATGTCCCAATATATTTAAGCTTGCTAGTTTTTATAGTTGCGTCTGATAGATTTTGTTCTTCAAAAGCTTGTTTTAAAGAATCAATTTCAAGCTTTTTCATTAATTCATATTTGTCTTTTATTTTTTCTAAATCACTAAATAAGATAGTATTTTCGATTATTTCCATTTCATCCCAGAATATGCTTAATTCTAGAGGCGAAAGTACACTACGTGTTTTTTCGTCATGCAAATTTATATTTTGCAAAAGCAGCATATATTCAGCACGCTTTAAGGCATCTTTAAGAGTAGAGTAAGCGTTATTTAATTCAGCCGCAGTAATTAGATTTTGTTCCTTTTCCTGCAAAGTTTTTGCTTTATCGGGATGATATTTTACCTGCATAGCAAAATATTGCTTTTCTAATATCTTTAAATTAATATTATACTCTTGCGGAAGTCCTAATAATTGAAAATAATTTTGCATTTTTCCTTTTTTGTAATTCTAAACTGCTCTATCATATATCAAAAATTAAAAAAATACAATTATGGAAGTAGATCTATTACATTTTGAAAAAAAATATCATAACTGTATTGTAGCAGGTATAGATGAAGCAGGTAGAGGACCGCTTGCAGGTCCGGTAGTAGCAAGTGCCGTTATAGTAGATAACGCCAATATTATAACGGGAATTAAAGATTCTAAAAAGCTTTCCAAAAAGAAAAGAGATTTACTATATGAACAAATCACTAGTAATTATGTTTGGGCAACTGCTATTATTTCTCATACCGAAATTGATGATATTAATATATTAGAGGCAACTAAAAAAGCTTGTTCTATTGCTGTAGCAAATCTTAGCCTTGAGCCAGAAATAGTGTTAGTTGACGGTAATATGCAGTTTAAGGATGAAAGGTTTGTCAGTATAATTAACGGTGATAATTTATCATTATCGATTGCTGCGGCTTCTATTGTTGCAAAAGTTACTAGGGATCGTTTGATGCTAGACTTAAGTGCTGAATTTCCCCAATATTTATGGCACAAAAATTTCGGCTACGGTACCAAAGAACATATCGAAGCTATTAATATATATGGCTTATCACCGTATCATCGTAGGAGTTTTAGGTGTTGTTAATGGTATTGCCCGTGTGGACACTGAATAGTCATTGCGAGCAGCCATAGGCTGCGTGGCAATCTCATGAAATAATAACAAACTCCTGAGATTGTCAAAACTTACAGTTTTGCCTCGCAATGATGATGACGATTTTGGTATCCACAACGCACACCATTAACTCAATTCGAGTGCCGCCTCTTCTAGAGTTTTTAGCTGATCACGAAGTTTTACGGCTTGTTCAAATTCAAGATTACTTGCGGCTTTAAGCATTTCTTTCTTTAATTTATCAATATGGATTTTTAGCTTAGCAGGATTATCAAATAAAGTATGAGCTTGTTTTTTATCAAGCTTACTATCGATTTTCTCAAATTCTGCTAAAGCGTGAATAGCACGGTTGATGGTTTTTGGAGTTATGCCGTGTTTTTCATTATATTCTTGCTGAATTTGCCTTCTACGCAACGTTTCACTAACGGCTTTATCGATAGATTTAGTCATTTTATCGGCATAAAGTATAACTCTACCCGCGCTATTTCTTGCAGCTCTTCCTATTGTTTGTATTAACGATACTTCCGACCGCAAAAACCCCTCTTTGTCTGCATCAAGTATAGCAACTAAGCCGCATTCAGGGATGTCAAGCCCCTCCCTTAATAGATTAATACCGACTAAAACATCAATAGTACCTTGTCTTAAATCTCGTAAAATCTCTATACGTTCTAGAGTATGAACGTTAGAATGTAAATAAGAAGTTTTATATTTTAGCTCCTGCAAATAGGCGGTTAAATCTTCTGCCATTTTTTGAGTTAAGGTGGTGACTAGAACACGAAAACCTTGAGCGATAGTGGTTTGAATTTCGCTAATTAAATCCTCAACTTGGTTAGTAGCGGGTTTGATAATACATTCAGGATCAAGCAGCCCAGTAGGTCTGATAATCAATTCTACAACCGTGCCGCCGGTTTCTTCTAACTCGAACGGTCCTGGAGTTGCAGATACAAACACAGTTTGTGGTCTAAATTTGTCCCATTCTTCAAATTTTAAAGGTCTGTTATCAAGTGCAGAGGGTAGACGAAACCCATGCTCTACCAAAACTTTTTTCCTTGCTCGATCGCCGTTATACATTGCTCTAATTTGCGGTACGGATACATGGCTTTCATCAACAAATAATAATGCATCTTCTGGTAGGTATTCGAATAATGTAGGAGGCGGCTCACCGGCATTACGTCCTGTGAAAAAGCAAGAGTAGTTTTCAACGCCTTTACAGCTGCCGGTTTCCGTTAACATTTCAAGATCATATTGAGTACGTTGATTTAGCCTTTGAGTTTCAAGTGGTTTGTCTTGTGACTTTAAAAACTCTAAGCGTTTTTGTAATTCTTCTTCAATACCTGATATGGCATTATTGATCGTTTCTTGAGGCATCACAAAATGTGAATTACCAAAAACCATAGCTTTATCGAGTTTAGCAAGTTTTTCACCTGTTAGGGGATCAAATTCATGGATATATTCGAGTTCATTACCGAAAAACGATAAACGCCAAGCTTTATCGCTGTAATGTGAGGGGAAAATATCGATATTGTCGCCTTTGACTCTAAAACAGCCACGCTCAAATCCGATATCGTTACGCTCATATTGTAGATTTATCAAATCGTTTAGTAGCTGATCACGAGGGTAGCTTTGACCAGGCTCTAGATTAACCATCATTTGGTAATATAAATCGGGAGAGCCAAGGCCGTAAATACAGGAAACGGAAGAAACTACTATAACGTCACGACGCTCTAATAGCGATCTTGTAGCGGCATGACGCATTAAATCAATTTGTTCGTTAATTGATGAGTCTTTTTCTATAAAAGTATCGGTGCGTGCTATATAAGCTTCGGGCTGGTAATAATCATAATATGAGACAAAGTATTCAACGGCATTCTTTGGAAAAAGCGATTTCATCTCTGAATAGATTTGAGCAGCTAAAGTTTTATTATGAGCCATAATAAGAGTAGGACGATTAGTTCTCTCTATAATATTTGCCATAGTAAAGGTTTTGCCTGATCCCGTAATACCAAGCAACATTTGTGAGCGTTTTTTGCTACTTAACCCTGCTATAATTTCATCTATTGCTTTTGGTTGATCGCCTGCCGGTTTATATTCTGAGATAATAGAAAAATTATTCATGCATTTTTACTTGCTTTAAAAACTATAGTTTAAGATAATATATTAAAATCTCACAAAAAAATATAACATTATGAATAAAGCTATATTGCACACAATTATTGTTTATACTCTCGCTAGTTGTCCTTATTGTATAAAAGCTAAAGCATTGTTTGATGAGAAAAATGTTGCTTATGAGGAAATTGAAGTAAGTAATTTTACTCAGGAAGAGAAAGAAAAATTTATTAAGAAATCCGGTGGAAAAAAGACCGTCCCGCAGATATTTATAGATAATATGCATGTTGGCGGTTGTGATGCTCTGTTTGATCTTGAAAAAGAGGGAAGGTTAGATAAGCTGTTAGAAAATCAGCCAAAGACGACTTCACCTGCTGCCGGAGCGTAATTAATAAAAACGTCATTGCAAGGAAATTACGAAGTAATTGACGAAGCAATCTAAGGAGTTTGTTATTATTTTATGAGATTGCCACGCTCCCTACGGTCGCTCGCAATGACGATTTAGTATCCACGCGAGTAATGCCCGCTTGCAATGATGCTGAAAACTACCAAAACTTTAAAATGTTCAAAAATAAAACTCGCAAAAATTCATTCTCTCTACTTCTGCCGTATTTATGGTCGAAGGATTTTGATATACGCCTGCGTATTGTTACCTCTCTTATTTGTCTAGTCATAGCTAAAGTAATAAATATTTTCGTTCCTATTGTTTATAAATATATAATAAATGGGCTAAATAAAAACTTTGCTCTTTCGGTTATGATCGGGATTATTGTTGCATATGGCGGAACAAAAATACTTGTTCAACAGTGAATTACGATCATCACGTAAATATCATTTTTTCAAAAGTAGGGCATCAAGTAACTCGCTTAGTTGCTCTAAATGTCTTTAAGTACATGCTTTAAGTATGCGTTTTCACATTACTAGAAACACAGGGGGCTTAAGTAGGTCAATAGAGCGTGGTACTAAAGGTATTGAAGTGGTACTGCGGTATTCGTTATTTAATATTTTTCCGACAAGCGTAGAAATTATATTAGTAAGCGGGATGTTATGGTATGTTTACAGTATTTGGTTTGCCGTAACTATTTTAATAACAATGATAGTTTATGTTGGTTATATTTGCCTAATCAGTATTTGGCGTATTTCTTTTGCAAGGGAAATAAACCAAAGCAATAACACCGCCAATAATAGAGCAATCGATAGTTTACTGAATTTTGAGACCGTTAAATATTTCGGTAATGAAGAATATGAGGCGATAAAGTTTTATGCGGTTTTACAAACTTATGCAAAATCAGCTACTAAAACTACTAACAGCATATCGATTTTAAATATCGGGCAGAATGTTATAATATCCTTAGGGCTTGTTAGCCTTATGATACTTTCAGCAAATGCTATTAACCAAAATAAAATGACCGTCGGCGATTTAATAATGGTTAATATTTATTATCTATTGCAGCTATCAATTCTGCTTTCAATACTTGGCTTTGCTTATAGAGAAATTAAAAACGCTCTAGTTAGTATGGAAGATATGTTTAAGCTGCTTGATATATCTGTAGCAGTAGAGGATGCTTTGAACGCTACTAAGGAGCTAATTATCTTAAAAGGTGCGGTTAGTGTCGATAATGTTAGCTTTGCTTATAATCAGGCACGTCCGATTTTACATAATATTTACGATCAAGAGCGGTAAAACTTTAGCAGTAGTCGGTAGTAGTGGGGCAGGGAAATCGACGATATCACGCTTGCTTTTTAGGTTTTACAATATTAATAGCGGCAATATTACTATTGATGGTCAGGATATAAGAGAAGTCACGCAACAATCGCTGCGTAAATCTATTGGAATTGTCCCACAAGATACGGTACTGTTTAACGATACGCGATATATTACAACATCGCATACGGTAATAATGCAGCAAGCTACGATGAAGTTATAGCAGCCTCAAAAAATGCTCATATTCATGAGTTTATTAGCACGTTACCCGAAGGGTATGAGACGCAGGTAGGAGAGAGAGGCTTAAAGCTTTCAGGCGGTGAGAAACAGCGTATTGCAATTGCAAGAACCATCTTAAAAAATCCAGCAATATATGTTTTTGATGAGGCAACAAGTTCGCTTGATACTAAAGCCAAAAAGCTAATTCAAGCACGCCTTAAAGAGATCTCGGCTCACCATACTACCCTTATCATTGCCCATAGACTCTCAACTATTATCGATGCAGATGAGATTATCGTTTTAGATAACGGTTATATAGTTGAGCGGGGCAACCATAAAACCTTGCTACGGCACAAAGGCTATTATGCCGAACTTTGGTATAAATAGCAAGAAGAGGCACATTCTTAAAATTTATCATTATATCAACTACAAGCTTTGTTAAGTGGTTTGGTAAAACCAGTTCGATGTCATTCCCGCGGAGGTTTTGTTGCGTGGATATCAAGTCGTCATTGCGAGCGAACGTTAGTGAGCGTGGCAATCTCAGGAATTCTTCTCAAGATTGCTGCGTCAAATTACTATGTAATTTTCCTCGCAATGACAAAAAACTGATCCACGCAGGAATGGACATGGATAGCTAATTGATATTTCAAAAAATTGGCTAAAATCTCTTGCAAGAATAGCGGTGACGTTATTCCGGGGTTTCAAAGCCTCTATCCTAAGCGGTATTATCAGCCGTATAAATGGTATAATCCTCGACTTCATGGTCGGGGGATAGTAGCTATGTACAAGCTTTAAACCTAAAAGCTATTATAATTGTTCTGTGATGGTTCTTTGAATGTCCCAACCATCCGAAGTTAAAATCTTCGGTGGTTAAAACTTGAGCAATTTAAGTGTAATCACGGGAGCAACTACATGTTCAACAAAAATAATAAATTATTATCTAAAATATTACCGTTCTCTAAGAAAAATAAAGATTTAGAAAAACTAAGATCTAAGTTTAAACAAAGGTTAGCAGAACAGGTAACGGTAGATGAGATCACAAGAATAGAGCAGCGTTCATTAATTTAGAAAGTATAAAATAATTCTAATATATAATAAAGTTTGTTAACTTTTACGATTATGTTATTGCATAGAAACAGTTGATGTCGTCATTGTAAGTGACTAAAGGCCTTGTTGTATGGTTCGTTTATGTCATTTCCACGCAAGCGGGAATCCAGTAAAAAATGATAAAACAAAGAAAATTACATAAAAATTTAGTATATAATTTGCTTAAAAAACTAGATTCCTGCTTTCGCAGGAATGACATCGGCATCCGCGCAACAATGTCCCGCAGGAATGACATCGGTAACTTAGAAATAATACCACGATTATAAATACAAGCAATCCTTGAAAGAAATTTATTATGTCTCTATTATTAAATATAATTCATTAAATTTAAGGCTAAGTAATCGTGACTGATAAAGCTTCTTCTAATTTAGTACCGGTAAATATCGAAGATGAGATGAAAGTATCTTATCTTGATTATGCTATGAGCGTTATAGTAAGTAGAGCTATACCGGATGTTCGGGACGGCTTAAAGCCAGTACATCGCCGAATTATCTATTCCATGCATGAAGCCGGTAATCATGCTAGTAAACCTTATAGAAAATCCGCTAGAATAGTTGGTGAAGTGATGGGTAAATACCATCCGCACGGCGATAGTGCTATTTACGATGCGTTAGTACGTATGGCACAAGATTTTTCCTTGCGTTTACCGCTTGTAGACGGGCAGGGTAATTTCGGTTCGATGGATGGTGATGCGGCGGCAGCAATGAGATATACCGAATCTCGAATGGCCAAAGTTTCGTATAAGCTCGTAGAGGATATCGATAAAGAGACTGTCAGCTTTAACCCTAATTACGATGGTTCTGAAGAAGAACCTTCCGTACTTCCTGCAATGTTTCCCAATTTATTGGTGAACGGTAGCGGAGGCATTGCGGTCGGTATGGCAACTAATATCCCGCCTCATAATCTTGGTGAGGTTATCGATGCGTGCTGTTTATATATAGATAATAACGATATAGAAATATTAGATTTACTTGAAGTTGTTAAAGGACCGGATTTTCCTACAGGTTCAATGATTTTAGGCATTAGCGGTATTAGATCGGCATATCTTACCGGTAGAGGGAGTATCATTATGCGAGGTCGAGCCGAGATTGAGAATATCGGTAATAGCCGTCAAGCAATTATTATTACCGAAATACCGTATATGGTAAATAAGGCAAGGCTCGTTGAGAAAATCGCTGAAATGGTTAAGGCAAAGCGTATAGAAGGTATAAGTGATTTACGTGATGAATCGAATAAAAACGGTGTAAGGATTTTTATTGAGTTAAAGAAAGACGTAGTTGCTGAAGTAGTCTTAAATCAAATATACGCATGTACGCAGCTACAAACTAGCTTCGGTGTTATTATGCTTGCTCTTAAAGACGGGCTACCGAAAGTGATGAATTTGAAAGAAGTAATTGCAGCTTTCGTTAGTTTTAGGGAAGTAGTAATTACTAACCGTACTATATATTTACTCAATAAAGCAAGAGATAGAGCTCATATTTTACTAGGACTAACTATTGCCGTTAGTAATATCGATGAAATAATACGTATTATTAAAGCTTCAAATGACCCGAATGCAGCTAAACAAGAATTAATGGCTCGTCAGTGGGAAGCATTAAATATCCTACCTCTTGTAAAGTTGGTTGATGATAAAGCAATGTTAAACGAGCAGGGTAAATGTAACTTTACCGAAGTGCAAGCTAAGGCAATCTTAGAAATGAGATTGCAACGCCTGACCGCTATGGAGAAAAACAAGCTTGAAGAGGATTTAAAGAACCTCATTACGGAAATCACCGAATATCTTAATATACTTGGCTCTCGTACAAGGTTACTTGAAATTTTAAAGGAAGAGCTCATTAAAGTTAAAGAAGAATTTGCGACTCCTCGTCTTACTTCAATTGAATTCGGCGAATTTGATCAAGATATAGAAGATTTAATTCAGCGTGAAGAAATGGTTGTAACCGTAACGCTTGGCGGGTATATCAAGCGTGTACCTCTAAGTAGCTATCGTGCGCAAAAACGTGGCGGTAAAGGAAGATCAGGGCTTTCAATGCGTGATGAAGATATTACCACGCAAGTTTTTGTCGGTAGTACCCATACTCCTATGTTGTTCTTCTCAAATATCGGTCAGGTTTATAGTTTAAAACTGTATAAACTGCCTTTAAGTAATCCGCAGGGTAAGGGGAGACCGATGGTTAATATATTACCGCTGAAAGCAAATGAGCATATTACGAATATTATGCCGCTACCTGAAAATCAGGATGAGAGGGATAATTTAAACATTATGTTCGCAACTGCCAAAGGTAATATCAGAAGAAGCGATTTATTAGATTTCAAAAAGCTTCAGTCGAACGGTAAAATTGCTATTAGGCTTGATGAGGACGATAAATTAATAGACGTAAAACCATGTAAAGAAGACGAGCATATTTTACTTGCTACCAAAGCCGGTAAAGCTTTAAGATTCCCTGTTGAATCGCTGCGTGTTATTAAGAGCCGTACTTCTGATGGGGTACGAGGTATGAAGCTTGCCAAAGAGGATTCTGTAATTTCTATGACTGTGCTTAAAGGTATTAGTAGTACAAAAGAGGATAGAGATGCTTATTTATCCGTGCCGTGGGAGCAGAGATTAGAGATTGCTAAAGGTGAGGCGTTTAATCCTGAAGAACTTGGCGTAAGCTTAACTGCCCCGGCTATTGTAGAAATGGCAAATGCCGAAGAATTCATTTTAACCGTAACTGAGAACGGTTTTGGTAAGAGAAGCTCAGCTTATGGCTATAGAATTACTGACCGTGGCGGTAGCGGTATAATCAATATGGATATTAACGACAAAACTGGTTTAGTCGTCGGTGTTATGCCGGTTAAAATGGATGATGAGTTAATGCTGATTACCAATAGCGGTAAGTTAATTCGCTGTAAACTTGAGTCAGTACGTATTACGGGACGTAACACTAGCGGCGTAATCCTATTTAAGCTAGATGATGGTGAAAAAGTCGTGTCTGTCTCTTTAATTGCTGAAACTGCTGAAAGTGAAGAAGATAGTGAGTTAGAGGAAGAGGGATTAGAGCAATCTGAAGAGGTGTAAGGGCTGAGGCGTTGTTATTCCCGCATAGCTCTAAAAAAGCTCTCGATGTCATTCTTGCAAAAGCATTTTGCATAGATACCTAAGTCGTCATTGCGAGGAGGTATTGTTGCGTGGACCGGTAAAACCCACTGTGTCACCCCGTGGTCAAGCCACGGGATGACAGAGGTGAAATTGCTTCACGCAACAATGCCTTGCGAGCAGCCATAGGCTACGTAGCAATCTCATGAAATAATAAAACTCCTGAGATTGCGGACGTATAAATTACTTTGTAATTTTCCTCGCAATGACGTTAATTTATTAATTGATCTGCTTTTAGTTAACAATACCCCCCCAAAAGAACTTCTAGAAAAGTATTGCAACACTAATTTTTCTCTCTATAATAACTGTATATTGAATTAATATGCAAATATTAACTTTCCAGTCTTTTTGTACTACTATAGCCGGTCTAAGTCGGTAACAATATTTCTATATCTTTCTTTTAATTATATTCATCTATTTAAATTAACTAATTATTAGGTAAGTTTTATGTTGCGTAAAATAAGTTTTATGTTGCGTAAAATGCCACTTATTTTAATGGCTATTATCATAGCTATCATATTGTTAAACCCACTAATGAGTTTAGAAGTACAAAGGTTATTGTATTCAATAAGTCTATCTATTTCTATAATTGGATTATTTCTGCCTTTAATTATTTTTGGTTTACTTTTTAAATCTGTTGTAATGCTAGCCAAAGATGCAACACGTATAGTTTTCTTAATATTATTACTAGTATGTGGGTCTAATGTTTGTTCTACCTTCATAAGTTATTATGTAGGTATATACATATATCAATTCGCTTTATCAATAATCTCTCCTATAGAAAATGATAGTTTAAAGCCTTTATGGTTGCTTAATTTTCCTAATATTATTTCTAATGATAAAATCGTATTTAGTAGTATTATCTTAGGCTTTATTTCCTCAAAATTGTGTGCTGAAGTTGTAATTGGATTGGCTTGTAAGCTAGAAGCATTTGTTGCAAAAATATTGCGATTGTTGATCTATATAATGCCCTTATTTATAATGGGCTTTATCGTAAAACTACAGTTTGATGAAGTATTAGATATAATTATTAAAGATTATATGTTCATTTTTGTGACGATCGTATTTGCTCAGTTTGGTTATATCTTTCTTGCTTATTTTATTTTAAGTAACTGTCGAGTTAAGGAATGCATAGCTAGCCTTAGTAATATGATGCCAGCGTCTATAAGTGGATTTAGTGCAATGTCTAGTGTTATAAGTATGCCACTTAGTATAAAATAGGAGCGGAAAATAATACAAATAATAAAGCACTCGCTCGTACCGTTGACCAATAACAGTCAATATTCATCTTGTTGGCGATTGTTTTGCCATATCGATTTTGGCTTATGCTATACTAAAAAGTTATGGATTAGCTGAACTTACTTTATTTAATTAGTTTACTTTTTATTTTGTATTGGCAAAATTTGCAGTAGCAGCTATACCAGGTGGTAGAATTATTGTAATGCTCCCTATACTTGAACAATATCTAGGTTTTAATACTAATATGATGTCTCTGATTACAGCTCTTTATATCTTATTTGATCCTGTGATCACTTGTGCTAATGTTTTAGGAAATGGTGCTTTTGTTAAACTGATAGATAATATATATAGTGTAACTCAGAAAGCTTAATTTAAGCAAGTCATGTTCCACCGTGAGCATTAATAAATATTTTAGCAATAGTACGAGGTTTCTCAAAATACTCTAGGTTCTTGCGTGCAGAAAATTAAATTATTTGTATTTTTAGATATTTTTGAGCAAAAATTAATAAGAACGCAAGAGCCTAATATCTCTTTTGCTTTTAAAGTAATTGTTGAATTATCTATATTTGATAAATTAGATATGTGTGTTCCTTGAATTATTATTTTTTACGAAGAATTAGTGAATTTTTTAATCAAATCTCAAATATTATATAATTGATTTAAAAGAGAAAAAGCATATAATCTTTGTGTGGAAAGTGATACATTGGTAATAAATTATGATGTGGTTATTAATTGCAATTGGTTTAACCGTTGCGGTTCTTATTATAGGGGTAGTCTCGATGGCTATCGAAGGAAAGTTTGATAAGAAATTTAGTTCAAAGTTAATGACTTTAAGGGTTTTTTTTCAGGCAATTGCTATATTTTTATTGATTATAGTGTATTTTTATAAAGTTAATTTATAAATGTCTGAAAATAACTCAAAAGCTACTTAATCGATTTCTCTAATTTCTTTACGTAATTCTTCCCATTTGTCTAAAATTTCTTCTAATATAACTTCTTCGACTTTTTTTTCTCCATCTTCAAAGTCCTTTAAATCGCTAATCAGTTTCTCTAGCTTTAATAATGAAATTTTTTTTTCATTATACTGATCGCTACAATGTTCTTCGAGTTGTTCGGCAATTTCTTCAATATCACCCCAATGCATTATTATTCCTCCTTAATTTTATGCAAGTCTTATTTATTAACATGTTATCTGATATTTGCTATTATTTTTTACTAAATATTATTAATGCGACAAATTATTGCAAATAGGTGAGTTTATTATGCAACTATTGCCGGAATTAGGCAGGTTTGCTTTCTTTACATTTTGGTGATTTTATAGTATATTAAAATTAAATATTAAGATTTAATGATGTCAATATTACCGATAGTAACGGCACCTGATGAAAGATTAAAGCAGAAATCTCAGCCGGTTTTAGAGTTTACCGATCAAACACGAAAATTTATGGATGATATGCTTAAAACTATGTACCATGAAGACGGTGCAGGGCTTGCAGCAGTACAAGTAGGGGTATTGAAACGTATTTTAGTAATTGATATACAAGATCATGATTCGGTAGCAAGACCAAAAGATTTTTATCCGCTTTTTATAGTGAATCCTGAAATAATAGAACAAGCAGAAGAGCTAGTTACGGCTAACGAAGGTTGTATCTCATTACCGGAGCAACGTATTGAGGTGGCAAGACCGGAATCTATAAAGATTAGGTATTTAGACTATCATGGTAAATCGCAAGAGCTTAAAGCAAATGATTGGCTTGCAAGAGTTATCCAGCATGAGTATGATCATTTAGAAGGTAAGCTTATGATTGATTATTTAAGTCATTTAAAACGAGATGTAGTACTTCGTAAGCTTAAGAAACTCAAAAATAATTAGTGTGAAAGTAATCTTTATGGGAACGCCTGAATTCGCTGTTCCCGCTCTTAAAAAACTTATAACTCATCACGAAGTTAAAGCTGTTTTTACACAGCAACCTAAAGCTAAGGGCAGAGGACTTAACTTAGCTAAATCTCCAATACATCAATTAGCATTTGAGCATCAAATTCCTGTTTATACTCCTTCTACTCTTCGTAATGATGAAATAATAAATCTAATTAATAAAGTTAATGCTGATATTATAGTTGTTATTGCCTATGGTTTTATTGTGCCGAAAGCTATATTAGAAGCTAAGAAATACGGCTGTCTTAATATCCATCCATCCGATTTGCCTCGTCACAGAGGAGCGGCTCCTCTGCAGCGTACTATTATAGAGGGTGACCGGAAAAGTAGTGTATGTATTATGCGTATGGATACAGGGCTTGATACAGGTGATATATTGATGAAAGAAGATTTTGATTTAGAAGAAAGAATAACATTGGAAGAACTGCATAACAAATGTGCAAATCTCGGAGCGGAGTTATTAATTAAAACACTTGCAAATATCGATAATATAGTACCAATAACACAGCCAAGTGACGGCGTTACGTATGCTCATAAATTAACTAAAGAAGAAGGAAAAATTAATTGGCATGAATCCGCATATAAAATAGATTGTAAAATAAGGGGCATGAATCCTTGGCCTGGAGCATATTTTAGTTATAATGATAAAATCATTAAAATCCTTGAAGCAGAATATTTAAATGCGGATCATCACTTTACTTCCGGTACCGTTATTAGCGATAAGCTGGAAATAGCTTGTGGAAGCGGTATATTACGAGTGAAAAAACTTCAGCAAGAGAGTAAAAAAGCTTTGAATATAGAAGAATTTTTACGTGGTACAAATATTTTAAAAGATACAGTATTAAAATAAGAGTATTATTATGGGTCAAGATAAAAAAGAAGTTAGGTTTAATGATAATTGAGACGTTAAGGAGTTTACCTCAAAGTTTGAAAAGAATAGTGATATTTATTCTTTAAAAAGGAAAGTAATTAATATAGTAGATGATGAAGTGGAGGATCAAACTAAGCTACTTACAGACACTCAATTTCTTGTGAAAAAAACTCCACATGGTAAAACATCTCAATATGAAATTAGCGGCTTTATTAACAAAGCCGGCGCACATATATAAACGATCCAAAGCAAATAAAAGAAATTTCAAAATTATACGCTCATGCCGTATTTGCTGATTTACAGAAAAATATTTTAGGTAAATTTGATAAGAACGGTAATTTAAGTATAACTAAAGATTTTGCAATTGATGAAAATCCAGTCTTTAGAAAAGACGGTAAATTATTATGGGTTAAAACTCAAAGCGGTGTGATAAATAGAGAAGGAGAAATGACAGCAGTAAATCATATTTTACAAAAAGGCAGATTTTTGTTTGAAGATTTAGGCGGTAAGGTAGATACAAAATTAGGGACCACAAATCTAAACAAAAAGCTGACAAAGCCTATTTTAAAAAGAGGTTAAAATAACTTTAAGCCCCCTCATAAGAAATAAAATTAAAATTATTTGAAATTAGTGTTTGACAAGCTTTAAAAATATAGATATAAAACCATCACACAAAGTTTGAAACGTAAAACTTTGTAGCTGTTTAAAAAGTTGATAAAGCTAAAAACTAAATACACCGCGATAATAAAAATTGATATCGTGAGTAGATGCTGAAAATAAGAAAAATAATTGTGAAATTAATTCTGTATGCATTGTGTAATCTCAAGTTAAAAGCATAAGTAAATATAATAAGAGCATTTGGTGGATGCCTTGGCACTAGAAGGCGATGAAGGACGTAATACGTTGCGATAAGCTTCGGGGAGTTGCGAATAAACTTTGATCCGAAGATTTCCGAATAGGGGAACCTACCTAATTTATTAGGTATTGTATAGTGAATACATAGCTATATGAGGCAAACCCAGCGAACTGAAATATCTAAGTAGCTGGAGGAAAGGACATCAACCGAGACTCCGTTAGTAGTGACGAGCGAACGCGGATCAGGCCAGTGGCTTCAAAAAAATAACTAAAACAACATGGAAAGGTTGACCATAGAGGGTGATAGTCCCGTATAGGTAAAAAGTTTGAAGTCCTTGAGTAAGGCGGGACACGTGAAATCCTGTTTGAACATAGGGGGACCACCCTCTAAGCCTAAGTACTCTCTAGTGACCGATAGTGAACAAGTACCGTGAGGGAAAGGTGAAAAGTACCCCGACAAGGGGAGTGAAATAGTATCTGAAACCAAATGCTTACAAGCAGTCGGAGCAAGCGTATTTATATGTCTTGTGACGGCGTACCTTTTGTATAATGGGTCAGCGACTTAGTTTATCTAGCAAGCTTAAGCCGTTAGGTGTAGGCGTAGCGAAAGCGAGTCTGAATAGGGCGTTTAGTTAGATGAATTAGACCCGAAACCGGGTGATCTAGCCATGGCCAGGTTGAAAGCGGAGTAAAATCCACTGAAGGACCGAACCCACTACTGTTGAAAAAGTAGGGGATGAGCTGTGGTTAGGGGTGAAAGGCCAATCAAACTCGGATATAGCTGGTTCTCCGCGAAATCTATTTAGGTAGAGCGTTATAGCGATTACCATCGAAGGTAGAGCACTGAATGAGCTAGGGGGTCCCACAGACTTACCAAACTCAATCAAACTCCGAATGTCGATGAGTACAGCATAGCAGACAGACTATGGGTGCTAAGGTCCATAGTCGAGAGGGAAAAAGCCCAGACCGCCATCTAAGGTCCCTAAATCATGACTAAGTGTTAAAGGATGTGAGAAGACCAAAACAACTAGGATGTTGGCTTAGAAGCAGCCATCATTTAAAGAAAGCGTAATAGCTCACTAGTCTAAATAAGTTTTCTTGCGCCAACAATGTAACGGGGCTCAAGTCATGTACCGAAGATGCGGGTTTATGCATTTGGCATAAATGGTAGCGGAGCGTTCCGTAAGCCTGCGAAGGTGAACCGTGAGGTTTGCTGGAGGTATCGGAAGTGAGAATGCTGACATAAGTAGCGATAAAGAATGTGAGAAACATTCTCGCCGAAAGTCCAAGGGTTCTTGCGTAAAGTTAATCTGCGCAAGGTTAGTCGGCCCCTAAGATGAGGCTGAAAGGCGTAATCGATGGGAATCAGGTTAATATTCCTGAACCTGAAGGATTGTGACGAAAATAGTAAATTGTACAGTCTTATTGGATTGATTGTGCGGTGAATATTTTCCAGGAAATAACACCTTCATTATAGACCGTACCCGAAACCGACACAGGTGGACAGGTAGAGTATACCAAGGCGCTTGAGAGAACGATGCTGAAGGAACTAGGCAAATTGCATCTGTAACTTCGGAAGAAAGATGACCTGTATATGGGCAACCATGTGCAGGTGGCACAAGCTAGGGGGTAGCGACTGTTTATTAAAAACACAGGGCTCTGCAAAGTCAATAGACGATGTATAGGGTCTGACGCCTGCCCAGTGCTGGAAGATTAAAAGGAGGGGTGCAAGCTCTGAATTGAAGTCCCAGTGAACGGCGGCCGTAACTATGACGGTCCTAAGGTAGCGAAATTCCTTGTCGGGTAAGTTCCGACCCGCACGAATGGCGTAACGATTTCCCCACTGTCTCCAGTATCGACTCAGCGAAATTGAATTCTCCGTGAAGATGCGGAGTTCCCGCGGTCAGACGGAAAGACCCCGTGAACCTTTACTATAGCTTTGCACTGGTGTTAGGAATCAGATGTGCAGGATAGGTGGGAGACTACGAAGCGAAGGCGTCAGCCTTTGTGGAGTCACCCTTGAGATACCACCCTTTTGGTGCTTGACATCTAACCGAGATCCTTGAATCAGGATCCGAGACAATGCATGGTGGGTAGTTTGACTGGGGCGGTCGCCTCCCAAAGAGTAACGGAGGCGCGCGATGGTTAGCTCAGGTTGGTCGGAAATCAACTTTTAGAGTGCAATGGCATAAGCTAGCCTGACTGCGAGTCTGACAAGACGAGCAGAGACGAAAGTCGGTCATAGTGATCCGGTGGTCCCGAGTGGAAGGGTCATCGCTCAACGAATAAAAGGTACTCCGGGGATAACAGGCTGATGATTTCCAAGCGTCCATAGCGACGAAATCGTTTGGCACCTCGATGTCGGCTCATCACATCCTGGGGCTGGAGAAGGTCCCAAGGGTTCGGCTGTTCGCCGATTAAAGTGGTACGTGAGCTGGGTTTAGAACGTCGTGAGACAGTTCGGTCCCTATCTGCCGTGGG